>JAGWPI010000189.1 GCA_028877005.1 Bacteroidota bacterium
AAGCAAAATCATTATTAAACACACCACCTGTTTTTGCCATTTATGTGGCTTTACTAACATTAAGATGGATAGTTGCTGAAGGGGGATTGGCTGAAATGGCCTTCAGAAACCAAGAAAAAGCCACTTTATTATACCAAACCATTGATAGTTTACCCATCTTTACTTCTTATGTTGCAAAAGAAGACAGAAGCCTCATGAATGCCGTTTTTTTTATGAAAGATGAACGTTTATTACAACCTTTCTTACAAACTTGTACCGATAATGGTATGATTGGTGTAAAGGGATACAGAACCGTAGGTGGCATTAGAGTTAGTATGTACAATGCTTTACCGTTAGAAAGTGTACAAGCTTTCTGTCAACTGGCAAATGATTTTGCAACAAAAAACGCATAACACTTTTTCATTTATTTAAACAAGCACGATAGCATGGCAATTATTCAACCTTTTAAAGCCTTAAGACCACAACCTCAGTTTGCAAAACAGGTAGCTAGTAAACCATATGATGTATTAAGCAGTGCAGAAGCAAAAATTGAAGCACAAGGCAATCCCGCATCATTTTTACATATTACTAAAAGCGAAATTGATTTACCGGAACAAACCGATATACATGCCCCTGAAGTATACCAACAAGCCAAACAAAATTTACATGCCTTTATTAAAAGAGATATTCTATTCCAAGAATCTAAACCATGTTATTATATCTATCGCTTAATTATGGATGGTAAAAGTCAAACCGGCTTGGTTTGTACTAGCGCTGTAGATGATTATGACAATAACATTATTAAAAAACATGAATTTACACGTCCCGATAAAGAATTAGATCGCATCAATCATATAACTGTTACCGGTGCCCAAACTGGCAATGTTTTTCTTGCATATAGAAATGTACCAGCAATTGATGCCTTTATTGTGCAATGGACAAGTGCTAAAACACCCGGTTATGATTTTGTGGCCGATGATGGAGTACAACATAGCATTTGGGTAATGAATGATGGTAATGCCATTGAAACCATTACTCAATTATTTCAGCAATATGTTCCGGTAACTTATATCGCCGATGGGCATCACCGTGCAGCATCTGCGGCTAAAGTTCGTCAATCATTTAATGGCAACATTCCCGAATCTGCCAATTACTTTCTTACCACTTTGTTTCCGGCTAATCAACTGTCTATTATGGATTATAATAGGGTAATAGCAGATTTAAATGGACATACGGAAGAAAGTTTACTAGTTGCATTAACCAAAAATTTTACCATTCAATTACAGGGAGATAAGCAAGTAAAACCCACAGCACCTCACCAAATAGGTATGTACCTGAATGGCAAATGGTACCAATTAAATGCAAATCCCGGTACTTTTAATACGGACCCTATTGGCATTTTAGATGTTAGCATTCTGCAAAAAAATATACTAGAACCCATTTTTAACATTGTTGACCAAAGAACCGATAAAAGAATAGATTTTATAGGAGGCATAAGAGGTATGGCTGCATTGGAAAACTCCGTAAACACTGGCAAAATGAAGATTGCTTTTAGCTTATTTCCTGTAAGTATGGAGCAATTATTTGCCATTGCTGACTCTAATAATGTAATGCCCCCTAAAAGTACCTGGTTTGAACCCAAACTACGCGATGGATTATTAACACATTTAATTTATGAATAAATGTATTTTCGCCAAAGCCCGAAATCAATTTTTATGAAACGTGTTGCATTAATTTGTTTTTTTGGATTATTGGGAATAATGGCAATGGCACAAACACAAGATGCCAACCAATTGTATAAAGACGGTAAGCAATTATTGCAACAAGGCGATTATGATAATGCCATTATGGTATTGAATAACGCTTTGCAGCAAGACCCCAATAACTTAGACATTCAAAAAGATTTAGCTTTCGCCAATTTTTTGAATAGAGACTATACCAGTGCTATTAATGTAAGCAAAAAAATTATTGCACAACCCGGTGCCGACCAACAAGCTTATCAAATTTTAGGAATGTGCTATAAAGCAATAGCTGAATATAAAGAAGCAGCAGATTTGTACGAAAAGGGTATTAAAAAATTTCCAAATAGCGGTGTTTTATACAATGAATATGGTGAATTGCTGGCCATGAATAAAACTTTAGATAAAGCTATTCAATTTTGGGAAAAAGGTATTGAAGTAGATCCTAATTATAGCAGCAATTATTATAATGCTGCCATGTATTATGCCCAAAACAATGATAACCTACTTTGGGTTATGTATTATGGTGAAATTTTTGTAAACTTAGAAAGTTATACAACCCGAACAGCAGGTATGAAAAGTACACTTTTAGATACCTATAAAAAATTATATACCCAATATAAGCCCGATCAATGGAGTATTGGTTATAAAAAAACACCATTTGCATTAGCCTTCTTTACTGTATTAAAAAATAGTATTTATCAAATTTCCACAGGTGTAACACCCGATAACTTATTGGCAGTTAGAACCCGATTTATTTTAGATTGGTACAATAGTGGCTTAAACCAACAATTTCCTTCGCGATTATTTGATCAATGGCAATATTTTTTAAGAGAAGGTATCTTTGAAGCATATAACCAGTGGATATTCGGTGCAGCAGCCAGTCCATCTCAATACCAAAATTGGGTACAATCGCACACAAAACAAGCCGATGCCTTTAAGCAATACCAAGGCAGCCGTATTTTTAAAATTCCCTTAGGACAATATTACCACTTATAATATATAAAATAGTCGCACAGTTTTAACAACTACACCTATCATTCCTTTTTTTTTAATTAGCAATGATTGCTTAATTTGTAATTAATTCATACAAAAACCTACTAAATTCTGTTTTAGTTTCTTAACGATTGCTACTATGATAACACCCAAAAGATTATTTGATGTAATTGACCATCAGTTGCAACATTTCCCAAAAGAAACCATGTTAGCCGCAAAAGAAAATGGGCAATGGCGCAGCTATAGTACACAAGAAGTTCAACAAACTGCTTTGCAATTAAGTGCAGGTTTACTTTCACTTGGCATTAGTGGCAATGATTTTACCCCCGAAGAAAGTGATAAAGTAGCAATTATTAGTAACAATAGACCTGAATGGATTATTACTGATATAGCTGTTCAACAAATCGGAGCTATTTTGGTACCATTATATCCAACTACCAATCCATTAGAAATTGAGTTTATCTTAAATGACTCAAAAGTGACTACCATATTTATCAGCAGTGCTGATTTATTAGAAAAAATTTTACAATTAAAAGCCAATGTACCCACTCTTAAAAATATTTTTACCTTCAATCATATAGAAGGGGCCAATCATTGGCGTGAATTATTAGCAACAGATGAATCAGTTTTACAGCAAGTTCAAACCCTTTGCAATAAAATACCTGTATCACACTTAGCAACTATTATTTATACTTCAGGTACAACCGGCACTCCAAAAGGGGTAATGTTAAGTCATACTAATATTTACAGCAATGTAATGTTGAGTAAAGAAAGTTTCCCTTTTGAAGATGCACCAAAAACAAAAGTACTAAGCTTTTTACCGCTAAACCACATATTTGAAAAAACAGTTACTTACATTTACCTATATAGTGGAATTTCTATTTATTATGCAGAAAGTTTAGAAACCATTGGGGATAACCTAAAAGAAGTTCAACCAGATGGATTTACAACAGTACCTCGTTTATTAGAAAAGGTTTTTGAAAAAATTATGCATACCGGCAATCAGTTAACCGGTATAAAACGTAGTTTATTTTTTTGGGCAGTAGCATTGGGAACACAATATGATAATAGGATTAATAAAGGTTTTTGGTATAATATGCAGTTAGCACTTGCCAACCGACTCATCTTTAATAAATGGCGGGCAGCTTTAGGTGGCAAAGTACAATACATTGTAACTGGCGGTGCAGCCTGCCAAGTAAAATTATTACGCATATTTAATGCCGCTAAAATTCCTGTATATGAAGGATATGGACCAACAGAGAATAGTCCTGTAATTTGTGTTAATAGAAAAGCTGCAGGTGGCATGAAGTTTGGCACCGTTGGCCCTCCTATTAATGGTATTGAAGTAAAGTTGGCAGATGATGGTGAAATTCTTGTATCCGGCCCTTGTGTAATGGTAGGCTATTACAAAAGACCAGATTTAACTGCTGAAACTGTTATAGACGGATGGCTACATACTGGCGATATTGGCGTGTGGGAAGATGGTACATTTTTAAAAATTACCGATCGAAAAAAAGAATTATTTAAAACCAGTGGCGGCAAATATGTTGCACCACAGCCAATTGAAAACAAATTAAAAGAAAATGCATTTATTGAGCAGGTATTGGTAGTGGGGCCTGAAAGAAAATTTGTAGGTGCATTAATTGTTCCTTCTTTTAGTACCTTACAATCATGGATGAAAGAAAACAACATTCTATTTACCACACAGCAGGAAGCAATTGAAAATAGTAAAGTGTTGGAGCACTATCAAAAAATAATTGATAAATATAACCAGTTATTTAACCATGTTGAACAAATTAAGAAATTTAGATTACTACCTGTTGAATGGAGTATTGAAACTGGAGAAATGACACCCAAAATGAGTCTGCGCAGAAAAATTATTATGGAAAAATATGCTGCAGATATTGAAAAAATTTATGCAGAAAACAATTAAACAATAACTAATTTATTTGTCACTATTAAAATTTATACTCATGCTTCGTAACCTTATATATGTGGCCATTATGGCATCCTTTTTAACAGCTTGTTCTTCTAATAACCATAAAAAAATTATGATTGTGGCTACCGGTGATATTCAGGTAAATATGAATACAAAAACCATTACCCTATCCGGCGGTGCAGGTGCCAATGATAAAACAATAGATGTTAATAGTGCCGGTCCTCTAACACTTCAATTAAAAGATGAGAATGGAAAAAATACACCTATATCCGTAAATGAGAATGGGTATTTTATTCTTAATGCAAGACATGATACCATTGCTGGTGCATATCAAAATTATGGTGCCCCTAAAACCAAAGTAGACACAATTAAGCAAGAAATCATTGAAAAAGGAATCGATTCTCTTTCCCAACTTATTCAGGGCAAAAACATTACTACGGCAAACCGTAATTTTTTTGTTACCCCCGGCTCCATTGTAAAAATTACTACCAATACTGATGCATTTGTGGTACCCCCTTTTCATAGAATGACATCTATTGAGCAAGTGGGCGATATAGAACCTGAAGTATATCGTTTTTATACATTAAATGAGATAAGAGAAGAACTAGCTAAATTAAAAGCACTTACAGCACCACCACCAGTAAAGTAATTCTAGGGTACAGGATCATGGCCATGCCCACCCCAAGGATGGCAAGAACTAATTCGCTTAATTGCTAACCAGCCACCCTTTATTAACCCATATTTTTTTAAGGCTTCAATTGAATATTGTGAGCAAGTGGGTGTATATCGGCATTTGGGGCCTATATTGGGAGAAATTACATATTGATAAAATTTTATCAATAAAATAAATGGCCAACTAATTACTTGTAGTATCCATTTCATGTAATAATACATTAAAAATTTCGGGTAATAATTTTTGTACTGCCCTATTTAATAAATGAATATCGGGCATTTCTTTACCTACATAAATAATAAATAAGGTTAGTCCTACTTGCTTTAACTCCAAAAAATGTTGTAAAGAAACTTTATTTGTTCGGTATGCCTCTCTCAAAAGCCTTTTAATCCTATTGCGTTGGGTTGCTTTTTTAAAATGCCGACTACTTACTGTAACACCTGCTTGTAAATATGGTTGATGTGTTGAATGAAGCGAATATTGGTATAAAATTTTAAGCGGATAACTATATAATGATCGGTTGTTGCTAAACAATATTTCAATTTGTTTACGACTTTTAAGTTTTTGGCTTTTAGGGTATGAAAACAAAGCAGGCATATTAATCAATAAAATATGAAAAAAGCCCCATCCCGAAGGTGAGGCTTTTAAAGATATGAATAGATTTTAAATTGGCTATTTTAATCCTTTCTCGCTAGACACTGTTAATTTTTTGCGCCCTTTCCTTCTGCGACTGGCTAACACCTTTCTACCATTAGCTGTTTGCATACGTTTACGAAAACCGTGCACCGATTTACGACGACGTTTATGTGGCTGGAATGTACGTTTCATAATAGTTTTATTTTTCTAACCCAATAATAATTTTTTCAACTTCAACAGTGGCCACCATACCACTCTTTTGTGAAAGGATGGCAAAGGTAAGGGCACAAACCCAAAAAAGAAACATTTCGGGTAAGTTTTTTTCAAAAACCAACTTTTTGTATTTTAATAGGATTGAAATAACGCCTTTTGTAAAGCTGATGATTTACATTAACAGTAACTTGGGCTATTAACCTATTTCAATTTGCTGAGCTTGTATATTGCTTCCATAAAACAAACTAGCTTGTTGCTCAAAAATGGCTGAGTCGTCGGTTGTAAAAAATAATGCTGAGCTATTTTTTGAACATTTTTGTGCTATTTCAGGGTGGCGCAATAAATAATTTTTCAAGCTTTTGGCTACTATGCCTCCCTGCATTATTAACTGAACTTGTGCCGGAAGGGCAGCTTTTATTTTATTATACATTAAAGGATAATGCGTACAAGCCAACAAAACGGTATCAATAGCAGAATTTTGTGCCATTAACTGTTGGGTATATTTCGCAACAAAATAATCGGCACCTAATTGGGTGTGCTCATTATTTTCAATTAGCGGCACCCACATAGGGCAGGCTTGTTGCCAAACCTGAACTTCAGGAAAAAATTTCTGTATTTCAAGCAGATATGAGTTTGAGTTAACAGTTCCCTGCGTACCCATAATACCAATATGCCCGGTTTTAGACATGGTGCCAATAACTTCGGCAGATGGCCTTATAACACCTAACACTCTGTTATTAGGCGCCATAAATGGTAAATTTTTTTGTTGAATAGTACGTAATGCTTTGGCAGAAGCTGTATTGCATGCTACAATAACTAATGAGCAACCTTGTTTAAAAAACCATTCTACACATTGCCACGTATAATGATATACTGTTTCAAAACTACGTGAACCATAAGGCGTACGGGCGTTATCGCCTAAATAAATATAGTCATACTGAGGTAATAATGCCGTTATTTCTTTTAGTACGGTTAACCCACCATATCCACTATCAAAAACACCTATAGGACCATTTTCTGTTTGCATACTTCAAAAATAAGAAAGCATCCGACCTATTAAACTGGGCGAATGCTTCTTTATTAATTTTCAATAAAATATTAGTGTTTAACCGGAGGCTTAGCAGGTGCAGTTGCACCTGAAGTGCTAATACCCAAGGCTTTAATCTGGTCTTGTAATTCTTTAGGTAAAGGAATTTTCATTTTAGCCAATACACGCAATGTTAACTCCTCTGATTTTTCGGCATACAACAGTGCATCCGGTTTAAAAACATAAGTATATTTTTGTTCAGCCATTACTTCCTGAAATGCCTTACCAATAATATCATAAAAAGGCTGCAATAATTGTTGTTGTTTTTGCTGCATCATTTGGTTTTGATATTGTTGCCAATTTTGCAATTTAGAGAATTGTTCAGCTAAATCGCGCTGCATAATTGATTTCATGCTAGAGTTCATGCGGGCAGAATCTGCTTTAAAAATGCTGTCTTTTCTTTTAAATTCACTAATGGCATAATCTCTTTGCTCATTTAAAGAATCGGTCATGTATTGATTCAACAGTGTATCTACTTTTTGAATTCCCGGCATCAAAGCCAATACATTTTGCTCATCAAAAATGCCAATTTTAATGTTTTGGGCCATTGCAGTGCCCACCATTACCATACTCAAACCTAGGGCGGCAAATAATACTATTGCTTTCTTCATTGTTGTTGTTTTATAGATTGTTTTTTGTTTAATTAGTTTGTAATCTTATGGTTTTATACCCATTTCTCGGAGTACATCATCACTTTTATCTAATTTTGGGTCGACAAATATAACGGTAATTCCTTCACTTTTATCTAGTACAAAATCATAAGCTTTTTCTACAGCAATTTTCTGAATTGCATTGTAAACTTTATCTTGAATAGGTTTTATTAATCTTTGGCGTTCTTTAAACACATCGCCATCATAGCCAAAGCGTTTTTTTTGTAAATCACGTACTTCTTTTTCTTTGCTAAATAGTTCTGCTTCGCGTTTATTTTTTAATTCATCACTCAGCATAACTTGTTCAGCTGCATAATTTTTATACATTTGGTCTAATGCAGCTTGTTTATCGTCTATTTCCTTTTGCCACTGTTCGCTAATTAATTGAATTTGCTTGTTAGCCTGCACATATTCCGGCATTTTGTTTAAAATATACTTTGTATCAATTACAGCATAGCGTTGTGCTTGTACTGCACCCAAACATAGTAAGATGCAGCCTACCAGTAAAATTGATATTTTTTTCATAACTGAATTTTTCATTTTGTTCAATTTAGCTATTGAATTAGCCCTAATAGCAAACAGTACTACAAAATAAGTGCATTCAACTTATTTTATTCGGGTTCAAATCCTAACATAAAGGTAAATCTCGAAATATCTTTCAAGCTGGCACCGGGTGTATACCTATCTAACCCAATACCATAATCAAATCCTAACAATCCAAACATAGGTAAAAAGAAACGCATACCCACACCTACTGAACGTCTTAATTGGAAAGGATTATAATCTTTTAAGTCATACCATCCATTGGCTGCTTCAAAAAAAGATTCAGCATAAATAGTACTGCTAGGATTTAGACTTAATGGATATCTTAATTCAGCAGTATATTTATTAAACATGGTAAAATACTGGCTGGCACCTGTTTGGTCTGGGTTAATGCGTGGATTAGAAGTTTCATACACAGGATAACCTCTTTGTGAAATGATATCATATCCAATTAATGCATATTGGTTGCTTAAGCCGGCATCGCCCAACTGAAAACGTTCGAATGGGGAAATTTGTAGTTGAGGATTGTATCGCCCAAGAAATCCAAACTTAGCTGCTAATTTAAGTACAAACATTTTATTATGATCTTCGCCGGTACCCTTACTTAAAGGCACATACCACTCGCCATTAAAGCGCCATTTATGATACTCTATAAAATTATAGGGATCATTTTGCGTAACTACTCCAGGATTAAAGGCTGAGTATGGAGGCGTTACAGCCAAACTAGCCAAGAATGTAGAACCTGATGTGGGGAACATTGGCTGATTTACTGAAGAACGCTGTAAGGCTACTTTGAAATTAAAGTTATTAGAAATTCCATTATTGAATAATGTACCATCGCGCAGTTTTAATTGCTGACTAATAGCATAGTTTACCAACTGGTAACGGGTATAATTTACCGAAAATGATAATGAGAAATAGTCGTCAGGCCAAGTTAACTGTTTGCTATATGCTACAGATGCACCGGTAGTTTTTAAGAAAGAACGGCCGGCAGCTGCAGCTGTATAAGTACCTGTAAGTGGATCATATGCATTGGCAAACTTAGTATCGTAAATAGAGAAAGTAAGTGCATTTCGTTTTTTACCGCCTACCCAAGGTTCAGTGAAAGAAAAGTTATAAGAACGGAAGGCACGGCCATTACTTTGCACCCTAAAACTTAATTTTTGTCCATCACCCATAGGTAATGGATCCCATGCTTTTTTACTGAAAATATTTTTAATAGAAAAATTGTTAAAGGAAACACCCACAGTTCCGGTTAAGCCAATGGCTCCACCCCAACCGGCACTTAACTCTAACTGATCGCTTGATTTTTCTTCTAATGAATAGTTGATATCTACAGTACCATCGTCAGGATTGGGTACAGGATTAATGCCTATTTTTTCCTGATTAAAATAATTTAACTGGGCAATTTCTCGTTGAGAGCGAATTAAATCTGTTCTACTGAATTTTTCTCCAGGAATGGTACGTAATTCACGTCGGATAACATATTCTTTTGTTTTATCATTACCTGAAATTCTTACATTTTTTATGGTTGCTTGCGGGCCTTCTACCATTCTAATTTCATAATCAATGGTATCATTGTAAACGGCTGTTTCAACAGGGTCAGCTCTAAAAAAGAGGTATCCATTATCTAAATATAAGCTACTAATGTCGGCACTCCCATCTGGTGCACCACCTCCTTTACCCAAGCGCTTGTTCAATATTTCCATATTGTAAGTATCGCCTTTTTTAATACCAAGAATAACGGTTAAAATAGAATCGGAATAAATGGTATTGCCACGCCAGCTAATATTACCAAAATAATATTTATGTCCTTCACTAACTTGTATATCAATATCTAAGTTTCCTTTTGAATTTTTAAATACCTGATCCCTTACAATTTGGGCATCTCTATACCCAATTGAGTTATAATAATCAATAATAGATTCTTTGTCTTCGTTGTATTTCTTTTCATTGTATTTGGCTGAAACAAAAGGTTTTACCCGAATATAGGGTGATAAAACCTTACGTGTATCGGTAAAGTTTAAAAAGCCTTTATCACGCATATATTGTTGAAAGGTATAGGGTTGTGGGCGAATAAATCCACCTGAATCAATGGAAGGGAATAAAGTTAAGTGCCCCTTCTCTTTGGTGCCTTTCATTTGTTTTTTTAATAATGCAGCATCAATGGTATTACCGGCAAAATAAATATCGCTGATTTTAATTTTGCCCCCTCTATCTACTAAAAACACCAAATCCATTGAGTTTGAACGAGTAGAATCTTTTATTTCCTGGATGGTAACATGGGCATTTTGGTAGCCTTTATCGAAAAAGTATTTTCGAATAGCTTCAGAAGCCGTTCGTTTCATGTTTTCAGTAACAACACGTCCGGGCACTAACCCGGTTTTTGAATTTAAATCATCAACCGCGCTCTTCCCAATTCCTTTAAAATAAAATTTGGAAAGTCTCGGCCGCTCGGTTACATTAATTTCAATATCTATATTGGTACCAACTAATTTGGTAATATAGATTTCTACATTAGAAAAATAATTTTGACCCCAAAGTTTATTAATGGCCCTTGAAAAATTATCGCCACCCGGAATAACTACTTCATCACCCACATTTAATCCTGAAATAGAGATTAGTAAGTTTTCATCAAAGTATTTATTACCGGTTACTTTAATAGCAGCAATTTTATACTTTTTGGGTGTTTTTTGGTTAAAGATGTTAATAAGGTCTGCATCTATAGAGGTAACAGTTGTATCGGCCTTTTGCTGGGCGTATACACTTAGGTGAAAGCAACTAAGAAATAAAGCAAGAGTCAAAAGCTTAAGCGTTTTCTGCATCCGAATAGGGTTTTTTGGTATGGTTGCCGTTCTATTGTACCATAAAAAAGTAGCATTAGACAGTTGTTTCAGCATATATTAACTGGAGCAA
>JAGWPI010000190.1 GCA_028877005.1 Bacteroidota bacterium
AGATAAATGGTTTGAAAGTGATGATATATTTCATCAACTATACCCTAAAAACATACAATTATTAGCAAAAAAACATTGGACACCAATTGAAGTTGCTCGCATAGCAGCCGATTTTTTGGTTAGTGAACCCAATGAGAAAATTTTAGACATTGGTAGTGGCGCAGGAAAATTTTGTTTAGTTGCGGCCCATACTAAACCTCATGCTTTTTTTTATGGTGTGGAACAGAGAAAAACTTTAATTGAAGTTGCAGAAGCTGCTAAAATGAAGTTAAGTATTACTAATGCTTTTTTTATTGAAGGCAATTTTACACAATTAAATTTTAATGATTATCATCACTTTTATTTTTATAATGCATTTTTTGAAAACATTGCCGGCACTGATAAAATTGATGAAAGTATTGACTATTCATTAGAACTTTATAATTATTATAATCGTTACCTATACAAACAGTTAGAAACAAAGCCTACAGGCACAAAACTAGTTACTTTTCATAGTTTGGAAAATGAAGTGCCGCGTAATTATACCTTAATAGATGCTCGAATGGACAACTTGTTAAAGTGTTGGATTAAAATATAAAAGCAATTCATTATTGTCTTATCAACAACACAAATGTAGCCTTTATGAAGACTTTTTTAAGATGCATAAGATTTATGTTTTTTTCTCTGACTTTCGCAACCAATCTACTTTTTGCACAAATGCGCCAAAAAGCAGTACAGCCCTTAAAAAATAATGTTGCACTACAGCAGTTAATGGCAGGTAACCAAAGATATATTAATATGCACCCTTTACACCCCGACCAAAGCAGGCGTCGCTTTATACAAACTGCAAAAACACAACACCCAATTGCAGTGGTGGTTTGCTGTTCAGATAGCAGAGTGGCACCGGAATTATTCTTCGATCAGGGAATTGGCGATTTATTTGTAATTAGAACTGCCGGAAATGTTCTAGGAAGTTTTGAAATGGGCAGTATTGAATATGCTGTGGAACATCTTCATGTACACCTTGTAATGATTATTGGTCATGAACATTGTGGAGCTATTCAGGCTATGGCCGAACATCTTAAAAGTGAGGGTTATTTAAAAGATATTATTGATAGCATCGCTAAAGAACCTGAAATAGAAAAAATTGCCAACATTGATCAGCAAAACACGCTTCCACTTATTGAAGCAAATGTTAGGCATGGTATACACCAGTTATTAACACAATCTACAATCATTCAAGGGGCTTTAAAAGATAATAATGTAGAATTAATTGGTTGTATTTATTACTTAACCAATGGAAAAGTAGTACCTTTAAATTCCTCTTACTAATTAAATTAATTTATGCTACCCGCTATTCAATCCCATTATCAGGAACTCCTTGAGAAAATACTTAGGGCATCCAGTCAAGATGCTGTTAAATATCAAATTGATGCATTTATGGATTTATTGCAGCAAATGGGAACAGATGAAGTAAAAATGAAACACATTTTAATAGAAATGCAAACACATTTAGACCAGTGCAATCCTTTGCATTATGACGCACAACAATGGAGCAATATTAAAATGGCTGATATTTACTGTTTTGAAATTCAACAAAGCCTATCGGGAATTCATTACTCTTCTTTGTAACTAAATTACAACTATAAAGGCTACAATTTAATAAGCCAAATAGAGTAAATATTCAAAAAAATTAATGACCAAATCCTGCCATTGCTTACTCTGAACGACAGGGGGTATAAATACTAAAAAGGTAACCCAAGAAAGGTTACCAGCTATTTTTTTGAAGTGCCCAGGACTGGATTCGAACCAGCACATCCTTTCGAACGCTGCGACCTGAACACAGTGCGTCTACCAATTTCGCCACCTGGGCATTGCAATTCAGGGCAACAAATATAACAGCATTTAAGTAACCAACAAACTACAGCCTCTAATATCGCTATTATCTAACCTACCATTTACTTCAAAACTACCATCAGTATATACTTTACCAACATCATCAGTTGCAATAAAACTACAACTATATAAATTGGCTAAATCAATAATATTAAGAATACCTTCTCCGCTGGTTCTAACCTCAAAAGGGTCATCTTCACTTCTTACCAAAACCTGCATCCAAGGCGGGCAATAAAATCGGCCATTACCAGATGAATAGGCTTGGGATAATAATTCTGTCATTCCATATTCTGCATGTATTGCATTAACACCAAATGCAGTTTTTAACTGTTGATGAAGTGCTTCTCTTGTTATTTCATTTCTCCTACCCTTCATGCCTCCAGTTTCCATGATAATGGTATGTTTTAATGGTAAGCTAAATTGTTCAGCAAAGTCAAGCAAAGCAAATGTTACACCAATTAAAAGAACAGGCTGTCCGGAAGCCTCTAATCGTTGCAAAGTAGAATACAGTTGTGGGTATTCATACAAATAAAAGCCACTATCAGGATGCCCACTTTTTTGAATTAACCTATTTACCATATCTACTAAAGAAGAATGTTTCCGTTCTAAGTATGCCGGCAATAACCCTATTACGCACCAATTTTGTGGTTCTCCATAAAATTGATAAAATGTACTTAAAAAACTAGTTTCATATACTTGCCGGTATTTAACTAAATGTTTGCTATTTATAGTTGTTGTAGTACCACTACTTTCAAATATAACTTCCGGTTCAAATGTAGTGGTGGTGATAGCATGTGTTTTAAAAAATGAAATAGGCAAAAAAGGTATGTCTGTAAGCAAGTGTTGTGCCTGTTTTCCAACTAATTTAAACCATTCACCATAAATCTTGTTACTTTTTAGTTGAAATTCAAAAACATCCTGAATTATCTCAAGTTTATATGCAGGCGTAATTGAAAAAATCTTGTTAATAAGTTCCATTACAAAGAAATAATGTTGGTATGAATGAATTATATTTGAAAAGAATATGCAAAATATGAGCACAAAAATATTAATGATTTTTTGTTTAAGCATTTTAATTGCAGGTTGTTCTAAAAATAAATACACCACTAAACCGCAATTAACTTTAAAGAGCGTAAGTAGCACAATTATTGCAAAGGGTCAACCACTTTCCTTTGACATTGAGTTTACAGATAAAGAAGGAGATGTTCAAGATAGTATGTGGATTCAGAAAATTTCAAAAGTTTGCCCCAATAGTCCTATTGCTAATTGGGCCATTAATTTTCCAATTCCCAATTTTCCCGCTACAAAAGATTTAAAAGGAAATTTTGACATTAATTTTATTAACAATGTTACAGGCTCAGGATATTACTATATTACCGGTTGTGGTAACGCACCTGATACTTGTTACTTCAGGTTTGTACTTACAGATTTGGCAGGCCACAGCAGCGACACTTTAGTATCGCCTAACATTGTACTTTTACCATAATGCAAGCAAAACATTATAAGGGCGTAATTCCTGCCATTTTTTTTGGAAATTATTTTTATGGAATTTGTGCTATAGCGCTTTCAATTGAAACTGCTTTTCAATTAAATGTTCCACTAAACCCTTTACCTTATTATATTCTAATTTTTGCAGCAACTGTAGTTTACTACACAAAGGCGTACTTAACAGAAAATCTGGAAGATTCAACCAATAAAAGGGCACATTGGTATGTTCAGCACCATCAATGGGTATGGGTTTCTCAAATTGTATTATCTATCTTAAGCTTATTCTGTATTTTTTTTCTGTTAAAAAACAGTTGGCACCATATTTTTAGCTTGTCAATAACAGAATGGTTACTATGGTTAAGTGTTCCAATTGTAGCAGGTTTATATTATGGAATAGGCTTTGCAAATTTTACACATTTTAACTTACGCAATACGGGTTGGTTAAAGCCATTTGTTATAGGGTTTGTTTGGGCAGGCACAATTACTATATACCCCATTCTGTATAGTGCCATGAATCATCAAATTTCATTTAAATTAAA
>JAGWPI010000191.1 GCA_028877005.1 Bacteroidota bacterium
CATTATTTTGCGGGTACAGATGCAGAACGATTGGCTGATTTACAAGGCATGTTAAGCAACCCGGAGATAGATGCCATTTTATGTGCCCGTGGGGGGTATGGATTAAGCAGGATAATAGATGATTTGGATTTTACTGCCTTGCAACAACATCCTAAATGGATCATCGGGTTTAGTGATGTTACGGTGTTGCATGCACGTTTCAATCGTTTGGGCATTCCTTCGCTGCATGCACCTATGGCCGGCGCTTTTAACAATGGTGGGGATAAAAGGGCTTCGGTGGCAACTTTAAAATCAGTGTTGGCCGGTACCCCTATCCATTACAGCATTCCGCCACAAGCGGCTAACCGTTGTGGTAGGGCAGCAGGCATACTGGTGGGTGGTAACCTAAGTATTATTGCACATTTAATTGGTAGTGCAGATAGCTTGGTTACGGCCGGCCGTATTTTGGTGATAGAAGATGTGGGGGAATATTGGTACCATATAGACCGTATGTTGGTTCAATTAAAAAGGGCCGGTATGTTGCATGGTTTAGCCGGTTTACTGGTGGGTGGTTTTACCGATATGAAGGATACTACTATTCCCTTTGGCCAAACATTAGAAGAAATTGTACTAAACCATGTGGGCGGTTATTCCTATCCCGTTGCTTTTCAATTTCCGGTGTGCCATGGTGAACCCAATTATGCTATTAAATTGGGGGTTCCCTACCAACTCCATGTATCGGATAGTGCGGTGGTTTTAACAGAAAGTTTGCCTTAAATGGCGGGTACTACGCTGCTTTTAGCTTTTAAAAAGTCTGGGTATATAATGGTGGCGTTGCCCATTATTCACCCGGTTGTACAATGTATTTATTTGTTTGCATGCTATGCAGCCACCATACCCATGGCTGTAATATTGCTTTGGCCAGTGGGTTTCTGCTATTTACCATTGTTTGTGGTACTGTCCGTTTTTATTTATTAGACGATGCTTTGTAACATGGCCTTTAACAGTTACCCAAAGCTATTTACATACTCACCTTGGGGTAAAGCCATCTATTGTGCATTTTATGGATGATGAAGCACTGATAAACATCATTATAAAATGATAGCTAATTCAATAACTTTGTACCGCATTTATCTATATATGTATTCCAAAATAATTTTTTATACCATACTATTGGGCTTAGTAGCTTGCAAGGCTAAAAAAGGCAGTATTTATCCGCAACAACAAACCATTACCGAAGCGGTATATGCATCGGGCATTGTAAAAGCCAACCAACAATACCAAGCCTTTGCCACGGTAACCGGCCTAATAGATACCATTTATGTAACGGAAGGACAAATGGTAAAAAAAGGCCAGCCCATTCTACATTTGGTGAATACAGCCATTCGTTTAAACACCGAAAATGCTGCTTTAGCTGCTGCCAATGCCTCTGTTGCCGCCAATGCAGCCCGTTTAAATGAAGCAAAAATTGCCATTGCTACTGCCAAAGCACAGTTAGACAATGCCACCACGTTGTTACAACGCCAACGCAATTTGTGGGCACAACAAATAGGCACAAAAAATGATCTAGACCAGCGAGAGCTGGCTTATACCAATGCCTTACATGCCTGGCAGTCTGCCCAATTGCAATATGATGATTTAAAAAAGCAAATAGATTTTAGTGCCCAACAGGCACAAAAAAACTTAGCTATTGCCGGAACGTCTACCAATGATTATACTGTGAAAAGTGATATAGATGGTATGGTGTTTCAACTGAATAAAAAGAAAGGAGAATTAGTGAGTCCGCAATCTGCCTTGGCCTTAATAGGTGCCGCCCATCAATTTTTATTAGAACTGCAGGTAGATGAACATGATATAGCCCGCATACAAAATGGAATGCAAGTATTGTATACTATGGACAGTTATAAAAACAAAGTTTTTGAAGCAACAGTAATCAAAATATATCCGGCTATGGATGCACAAACACGCACTTTTAAAGTAGATGCAGCTTTGGTACAGTCGCCCCCTGTATTGTATCCTAATCTTACTTTAGAAGCCAATATTGTTATTCGCCAACATCCTAATGCCATTACCATTCCTGCCAATTATTTATTGCCCGGCGACTCGGTTTTATTGGCTAATGGCCAAAAGCAAAAAGTGTTAGTTGGGATAAAAGATTACCAAAAAATTGAAATTGTATCGGGTATTACAACAAAGGATGAGTTGATGGAATAAGCCCGTAGGCAATAGGAAGAAAACAAGATATCATCTTTATTATCATAAAATGAAAACAATACGAGTGAAAGTAATGATGGGATGCGGCATAAAAGTGGCTGCCAATGCATAGGCAATTGCCATGCGGAAAGTACCATATCTATTTTATAATAACCATACATTTTTTAAAAACACATTTACACAAATACAACTATTTTTTTACCGGTATTAGTTATCTACATTCATGAACTTAAAATTAATTATCAATATTGCACAATCACTGCTTGTTGCGCGTTGGCGACAAACATTGGTGGCTGCTGTGGGTGTAACTTTTGGTATTACCATGTTTATAGCCCTGCTAAGTTTTATGAGTGGATTAAATGATTTGTTAGATGGGTTAGTGGTGAATAGAACGCCGCATATTCGTTTATACAATGATATTCGTCCACGCCGGCACCAGCCTGTTACCCTTTGGCCGGCATATCAAAATACTTATCCTATGATAAGCTCATTAAAATCGGGTAATATTAGGCAGGAGATTTATAACAGTGGCCCAATTATACAAGCATTGCAACAAAATAAAGCGGTATTGGGTGTGGCCCCCACCATTACTGCGCAGGTATTTTTTAATGATGGAACAGTGGATATTAATGGCGTTATTAATGGAATAGATGTTAAGGCTGAAACCAAGTTATTTCATTTTGATGATTACATAGTTGCCGGTAAAGCCACCGATTTAAATACGGTGCCCAATAGCATTATATTAGGTATAGCGCTGGCCCAAAAATTAGTAGCCAATGTGGGCGATATTGTGCAAATAACTACTAGTACCGGTGCCATATTTCAATTAAAAGTAGTGGGTTTTTTTCAGTCTGGTTTGCAGGATTTTGACAAGGCACAGAGTTATGCCTCTATTAACACCACGCAGAAAATACTGGGTAAATCATCTTTATATATTACCGATATTCGGGTTAAGCTTTATGATATTAACCAGGCACCTGCATTAGCCAAAAGCTTTGCAAGAATTTATGGGGTAGATGCCGAAGATATTCAAACCGCTAATTCGCAATTTGAAACCGGTAGCTTTGTACGTAGTCTTATTTCTTATGCAGTAGGCATAACTTTATTAATTGTAGCCGGGTTTGGTATTTATAATATTTTAAACATGATGATTTATGAAAAGATGGATACCATAGCCATTTTAAAAGCAACCGGTTTTGCCGGTCGCGATGTTAAAGCAGTGTTTTTAGTAATAGCTATTGCTATTGGGTTATTTGGCGGCATTACCGGGTTAATTTCGGGTTTTGGGTTATCGGTAGTTATTAACCATATTCCGTTTCATACTGCTGCTTTGCCTACCGTAAAAACCTATCCCATTAATTACAATCCGTTATTTTATTTTATTGGCATTAGCTTTTCATTAATTACCACTTATTTAGCCGGTTGGTTACCCGCACGCAAAGCCAGTAAAATAGATCCGGTCATCATTATTAGAGGAAAATAATATGGAAAATACCATTTTGGCCGCCGTAAATATTGTGAAATATTTTTATGATCCCGTTAAAGTAAAAGTGTTAAATGGGGTAAACTTTTCTATACATCGGGGCGATTTTGTTTCTATTGTGGGAAAATCAGGCTGTGGTAAGTCATCGTTGTTGTATGTACTTTCTACCATGGATACCGATTATGAAGGTGATGTGTTGATAGATGGCATTTCCATGCAGCAAAAAAAAGAACCCTATTTGGCTAAAATACGCAATGAAAAAATTGGATTTGTTTTTCAGTTCCATTATTTATTGAATGAATTTACCGTATTAAAAAATGTAATGTTGCCCGGCCTTAAGTTGCATAAATATTCGGAAAAAGAAGTAGAAGCAAGGGCATATGATAAATTGAAAACATTAGGCATAGCCGATTTGGCTTTAAAAAATGCAGCCCGATTATCGGGCGGAGAAAAGCAACGGGTAGCCATTGCCCGTGCACTGATTAATGATCCGGATATTATTATGGGCGATGAGCCCACGGGTAATTTAGACAAGAAGAACAGTGAATTGGTGTTTGATATATTTAAACAATTATCGCATGAATTAAATCAAACCATGCTAATTGTAACACATGATCCTGACTTTGCGGCTAAAACCAATCGTATTATCCGCATGGAAGATGGTAAAATTGTAAATGAGGAAAAAAATTTGGTGGGGTAGGTGCATAACAATATCCGGAAAATGCCAAGTATTTACTTGGGTATAGCTAAGCCGGTAATACCCTTTGAAGCATACGTAGCCAGTTGTTGTGGCATATATTTTCAACATCATTATTGCTATAGCCCTTCTGTTTTAACAAGTAATTGAGTTGTTGTAAATCAGCAATGGTATGCACATCATAAGGGGTTTGTTCGTTGCCAAATGCGCCATCTAAATCGCTACCAATACCCACATGTAAGCTATTACCTGCTATTTGGCAAATATGATCAATATGTGGAATAATGCTTGCCAAATTACACTGCATTTGTTGTGGGGTACTAGTACCGCGTTGCCAGCCGGGTACCATCATCCAGGCATCGAAAGCCATGCCAATTACGCTATTGCGGGCTATCATTTCCTGTATCACCGCATCACTCATTTGCCGGTTATGCGGCACCAATGCCCGGCAGTTGTGGTGCGATGCCCATAGTGTTCCTGTAAATAATGACAATGCATCACTTAAAGCCTCATCGCATAAATGGGTAATATCTAACACAATACCGTTTTGTTCCATTAATTGTAATAATGCCTTGCCATTTTTATGTAAGTGTGCCGAAGCATCAGTACCATGCGCATAACGCCCCGGGCCATAGTGCGCAGGACCAATAGCAATAACACCCTGTTGTTGCAATGCCAAAGCATGTTCAGGTGTTATTAACGCATCGGCCCCTTCTAAACTAATGCATAAGCCAATGGGTTTTTGTTGCTGAGGAATAGCGTCATTTGTCCAATTAAGTAAGTGCTGTTGAAGTTGTTGTTGGTTTTTGATAATACATATTTCACCTGCTGCTTCCATAGTTTTATACCAAGCCAGCTGACCTTGTATTTGCGCCCAAGCCTGTTCGGCAGAGGCCCAACCGGGTAGTGTTTGGCCGGGTAGTTTTACCCGTGCAATTAAAGTGCCTATGGCAATGCCAATATTACCTGCGCGTAATTCAGGAAAAGCAACAGTGCCCTTACCACGGTCTGGCTTGTCAGATAATCCTATTTCAAGGTTTCTGATTTGGGGAACAGATAATCTCAAATCGCGGTTCCATTCCATGGCATTCATACTTAAATCTAGGTGGGCATCTATTAACAACATAATGGGTAATGGTTAAATGGTAATGGTTCTGTTTCTGGCAGTTACTTTCCAAGTAGTTGTTACGGCATTGTTTTCAACTACTTGCAGTTTTTCATACAATGCAACGGTGGGGCATATATGTATGGGTATGGCATACAGCACTTGTCCGGGTGTAAAAGCATAAGCATCAGGCACTTTAAGTACCAAATGTTCTTCGCTTTGCCCAATTGGCGTTGCATCGGCATTTAAAAATAGCACCCTAGGCAATGAATTTTCTGCAGCCACAGATTTATGTCCTAAATCGGTGGTAATAGTGTTGGCATTAATAATAGAAATAACACGGGTTATTAAAACGGCAGCCCATTGAAAAGGTTCTTCGGGCATAAGTTGCTGATAGCCTGCATCCCAGAAAATAAAGGTACCCGGACTGCAAATTACATTGGGTTGTGCTGCATGAGCCGCAAAAGTAGTTGAGCCACCTGCAATAATGGATAAGTGAATAGCATATTGTTGTTGTAAGTTTTGTTGCAGTTCAGCCACCAGTGCAAAGGCATGATTACTTGCTGCTTTTCGTTCTGCTGCAGTTAATTGTCTTATATGCCCATCATATACATGCAAGCCCATAACAGTTATATTAGGCATATTCATTAATTGCTGCATTAGTGTGGGTACTGCAGCAATAGCAATGCCGGTTCTATTCATACCATTGTTTACATCAATATACACTTTAGCGGTTAAGCCTACGGCAGCATGTATGTTTGCTAATTGTTGCGCAGTGGTGGCATTATCGGTTAAACAGGCAAACAAGGTATGCGGATATTGCTGTTGCAAGGCAACCCATCGGTTTATTTTAGGGCCAACCGGTTGGTAAGCCAATAAAACATCAGGCGCATTTATTTGGGCTAACATTTCAGCTTCGGCAATGGTAGCACATTTAAATTGTGTAATGCCGGCTGTAAGCATGGCACTGCAAACCTCAGGGGTTTTGTTGGTTTTAACATGTGGTCTAAATCGGGCTGTTTGATGTTGTAATCGCTGTAAGGCAGCATGAATATTAAAGAGCATTCTTTCTTTAAATACCAATAATGCCGGCGAATCAACCCTATCAATATTTTGAATAGTAAACCATTCCATTGTTTTGATAATTAGGAGGTGAAAGCCATTTAGGCCAGTTTAAACATGGCTTCAATTTCAACAGGAATATTATCCGGGAGGTTAGCCATACCTACAGCACTTCTTACACCAATGCCTTTATCGTTACCCCATATTTCAGCAAATAACTCACTGCATCCATTGATAATATAAGGGTGTTGATGAAATTCGAGCGTAGCATTTACCATGCCCAATACTTTTATAACACGTTCAATGGCATTGAGTGAGCCTAAATTTGCCCGTAAGGTAGCTAATATGGCCAACCCCACTTGTTGGGCAGCCGCTTTGCCGGCTTCTTTGGTTAAGTCTTCTCCAATACGCCCAATAATAAAATGTCCTTTACTAACCAAGGGGCCATGTCCCGATACATACACATGTGGCCCATCAATTAAAAAAGGTTTGTAAACGCCAATGGGTTCTGGTGGGGGCGGTAAAATTAATTGAAGCCTTTCTAAATTTTCTTCTGCTGTCATAACCTATATTTTATACTAAAGGTAAATGGTTTAGTGGTATAGCAACACCAAAAAAATGCAAGAGCAATAAGCAGTGTGCAAGCAGTGTAATGCAAAACAAGACGGTTTATGGCTATCCATATCCTTTACTTATTTTAGCCTAGAATAGCTGTATAAAAAAACAGTTTTGTTGATAGTATAAGTGAATTCATTGTATATTTCCATCAATAAAATTGATGCATATGACGTTGGTTCAGTTAGAATATATTGTGGCTTTAGATACACATCGGCATTTTTCCGCTGCGGCAGCTGCCTGTTTTGTAACACAGCCTACTTTAAGTATGCAGATTCAAAAACTAGAAGATGAACTGGGTATAAAAATTTTTGACAGAAGTAAACAACCCGTTTTACCTACGGATAATGGGGTGGCTATTATTGAACAAGCCAGAAAAATATTGGCCGACAGAGATGAATTGTTAGAGATGCTGGATGCCAAAAAGGGCATTGTGCATGGTGAGTTAAAAATAGGAATTATACCTACTTTGGCCCCTTATTTACTACCCTTGTTTATACATGCGTTTACCAAAAAATTTGCAGCAGTAAAATTGCAGGTAAGTGAGTATACCACAGAACAAATTATACAAAAATTAAAAGAAGGAAATATAGATGTAGGCATTTTAGTAACCCCGTTGCATGAACAAGGTATAAAAGAAGAACCCCTATTTTATGAAGAAATGTTGGCGTATGTTTCTAAAAATAATGAGGTATTTAAAAAAACATATGTATTACCCAAAGATATAGATCCGGGTAAATTGTGGCTTTTGGAAGAGGGGCATTGCTTTCGTTCTCAAATACTAAATTTATGTGAGTTAAGAAAGCCAACTTCAGAAGGAGGACATTTTGAATATGAAGCAGGTAGCTTAGAAACTTTGCGCAGAATGGTAGATTTATATGATGGAATTACCATTTTACCTGAACTAGCCACATTAGATATGAGTACAAAACAGCAAGCCTGTCTGCGTTATTTTAAGAGCCCTGCTCCGGTAAGAGAAGTAAGTATTGTAACACACCGAAATTATGTAAAGCGCCGTTTGGTAGAAGTTTTAAAACAGCAGATTGAATTAGCCATTCCCGATAAAATAAAACAAAATAAGAAAACGAAAATAGTGCCTATTTAGGCTAATTGCGGCTAACTTAATGTATTATTGTGCCGCATTTATTAAAATGCTTCCGGCTTTTTGGTAAAGGTATCGCATCCAACAATCAATCATAAAACGGCTAAACAGCAATGCCATGAAGTTATTTTTTATTCGTTATACCAAACTATTATTTATTTGGTTGCAGTTGCATAGAGTATTGGGTTGGTTAAGTGGTTTTTTTGCCAACATGTATTACCTTACTTTATTCTCTAAATGGGCGCATCAAAACAAGCAAATAGGGTATAATGATTTTCCTTGTAAATGGGACTACAAGCGCAGATTAAATATGTATGAGTGGGTAATGGAAGAGGAAGGATTGAAACACGAACCGATTAATTATTTAGAGTTTGGTGTTGCTTGGGGCGAGTCGTTTAAATGGTGGTTACAAAAAAACAACCATCCCCAAAGTACCTTTTATGGCTTTGATACTTTTGATGGTTTGCCGGAAGATTGGGGCCCTTTTAAAAAAGGAGCATTTAGCAGTAACCAGGCATTGCCAGATATTGGTGGGGATACAAGAGGCCTGTTTCTAAAAGGATTATTTCAACAAACCATACCTGGGTTTGTGCAGCAGTTAGATAATACCCGAAGAAATGTGTTGATGATGGATGCTGATTTGTTTTCGGCCACCTTATATACGCTCACTTCGCTGGCGCCTTATTTAAAAAAAGGAGATATTATTTTCTTTGATGAATTTGTAGTACCTACCCATGAATTTAAAGCCTATCAGGATTTTATTCAATCTTATTACTGCAACCTGCAATTAATCGCTGCTGCCAATAATTATTATTTTGTGGCATTCAAAGTGCAATAAAACAAGAATAAAGAATAAGCATCCATTTAGTTTAGTAAAAAACTGCTTAATTTTATTGTACTCGTTTTAAATTCAGGCTGGTATATGGTGCAACGATCAGCGGAAATTTTTCAACTGTAACAAAGCCGGGATCTAAACCAAATCCACGTTCTTCGCTCAGGGAA
>JAGWPI010000192.1 GCA_028877005.1 Bacteroidota bacterium
ACTCAAGGTATTTATATGCATGTAATTACTGCCGGAATTGAACAATATAATAAAAAGAATTGGGATTATGTTTTAGATTATAACCACTATTTTTTTACTGGCAACGTAAGCATTCCTTATACCCCGTTAAATAATGAGATATATTCCTCATTAACTTATAAGAAGAGCTGGATCCGTCCATTCATTCAGGCTGGTATAGGTTTTGGAAAAGATACTGAGAATGTATCGTCAACCTCTGCTTATGATATTGGTGCCACAATTGGTATAAGTCATGCATTCAGCTGGGATAAAAATAATGCCAGCTATTTAATTAGCCCTTCTATTACTTTAAATGCCGGTACTAATCAGTATTTTTCATTATTAAGTATTACAAAATATATAGGAAGAAGTACAAAGTTTACGCAAATAGTAAAAAACAGTGTAGCAGCCGCAGCAGCCGCACGCTCTGCTACTGCTAACAGAAGTGGTAGAAACACCGGTGGAAGTTCTTCCACTGGCGGAGGCACCACCACCACAACAACATCTTATTCTATACCTGCTGAATCTTTTAACCTTAATAATATTGGCCTAGGTATTGAATCTGAAATTGATCTTGGCTCATTTAGTATTCGCCCTACTGCTAATGTTTATCTTCCGGTTGGTTCTTTTGCCGGTATTGGCGTTATTAGTTATTGGCAGTTGTCATTTGAGTATAATTTTTAATAAATATTTTATGGTTTCTTTTCTTTTAATATTGATAAACAATTTTTTAATAAAATAAATTGTTTTACTGGGTTTGGCATAAGCCAAATACTTCCTATTACAGCAACACCATCAAAACCGGCATGGAATAACAAATGAAGATTCGTTTCTGAAATTCCCCCCAAACCAATAATTTTTGGACAAACCTTATTTTGGGTACTTATTTTTAATCGGGTAGCTTCTATGTCAGTAATATTAATGTTTCCTGTATATCTAGATTTAGAAATACTGTTAAAAACGGGGCTGATAAAAATATATTCAAATGGATGATTGTTGTTTTCTAATTCCTGCCATGAGTGATATGAAGCGGAGATTATTTTTGGTAAACTGAAAAAAACATTAGCCATTTTTGTAGGATCATGAACTGTTTCCCCTGTGCAATGATATCCGATTGATGTGAAACTATTTATCAGCTCCGGATGTGCATGAATAGAAATGCAAGGATAAAAAGACGGGTCTATCTTTTTGAGGAATTTATGATAATCTTCTATACTTGCTTTCGGTTTTCTAATATGAAGCCTTTGTAAGCCTAATTGAAACATGTGATGAATAATTTCTGTTTCATTAGATGTATTTTCAGGAGGAGTAATAACAATTAAGTCCATTTTATTCTATTCTAATAAATATAAGTAAAAAATTCAGGTTATATTCAGTGGTATTTTATTGTATTCAACTTATTGGGCAGATCCCAAAGCACATTTAGTAGGTATAATATTAACGCAGCAAACGCCCAATAGCCATGCAGATATTATGCAGAAAATACAAGATATGATATATGCGGCAATTAAATATTAAGTGTAAAAAATGAAAATGATGAATTTGTAATAAACTAATCTACTACTTCATAAATAATGAGTGGTTTTAACTTGTTTTTTAAATTTACTTCACCAACTTTTTTGCAGTTGAATGATTCTTTAATTTTTTCGTAAGAAAATTCACTAATAATAATTTGTCCATGAGTGGCAACAGATTGTAATCTTTGGGCAATATTAACACTATCGCCAATAACAGTATAATCTAATCGTCGTAAACTGGCTGAGCCAATATTTCCGGAAATCATTTCTCCGCCATTAATACCAATTGAAACTTTAGGTGCAAATTGTATATTGCCTGAATGAATGGGTTGTGATAAAATTTTATTTCTAACTGCCATAGCAGCATCAATGGCTCTATCTAAATGAAAGTCGTTTCTGAATATGGCCATAATAGCATCACCCATAAATTTGTCAATATGCCCGCCTTGGGAAATAATTTCTCTCACCATTATATCAAAATAGCTATTCAGCAATTGTACTACGTTATCCGGCGTTTCCGTTTCACTAATAGATGTAAAACCACATATGTCTATAAAAACAACTGTAGCCTCAATAATTTCATTACGCATTAGGCTTGCCTCAAATTCATGGGTGTTCATAAAATTCAACACAGTTTGGTCTACATACATTTTTAGTATGTTGTTTTCTTTTATGGCCATCATAGTTTGGCGCATTAATTTTACTTGTTGAATGGTTTTTTCTATAGTAAGTTCTAGATCCTGAAAATTTACGGGCTTTGTAATAAAATCAAATGCACCTCTGTTCATGGCAGTTCTAATATTATCCATATCTCCATAGGCAGAAATAATAACCGATTTTAACAGGCTGTTTTGTTCGCTCAGTTTGGATAATAAGGTTAATCCGTCCATTTCCGGCATATTAATATCGCTAAGTACTATTTCAATATCGGTATGTTGTTGTAATTTCTGTAATGCATCTACGCCATTAACAGCAAACACAAAATTGTATTCTTGTTCTCTAATTTTTTGTCGAAATTTTTGTTTAATCAAAACTTCTAAATCAGCCTCATCATCTGCAACTAATATTTTTGTCATTGTAGTTTGGTTTTCAATTTTTGTTTTAAGGCCATAAAGTCAACCGGTTTTGTTAAAAAATCATCTGCTCCTAATTTAATGGCTTCATTATAATTTTCTGCATCGCCGTAAGCAGTAATCATCATTACTATTGGTGGTGGCTTTTCGTATTTTTCTTTAATGTGTTTCAGTAATTCTAAACCACTCATTCCGGGCATATTAATGTCTGATAATATTAAAACTGCTTCATGTTCATTTGCTTTCATATAATCCAAAGCCTCTTCCCCTGAAAAGGCAAAGATGAACTCCATCTCTTTTTCTTTAATTTCTTTTCTAAATCGTTGCAGAAAAAGATCTTTTATGTCTTTTTCATCATCAACTACTAAAATTTTCATAATGCAAATTTTTGATAATATAATGAATGATTACAATCAAACAAATAATTTTTATTTAATATTTTATGTTGGTATATCTGCTACATTGTTTAGTACGATTGTGTATTATGTTGATTATACAAAACTTATTGATTTGCAGGTAATGTAATGATAAATGTACTTCCTTCTCCTTCTTTAGATTTTACGGTTAACTCACCTCCGTGTGCTTTTACAATATCATAACTTAAGCTTAAACCTAAGCCGGTTCCTTGCCCTGTGGGCTTGGTGGTAAAAAATGGTTGAAAGATTTTATCCATAATTTTTGGAGGAATGCCATTGCCATTATCTTCAACCATCACTTCTACTCGGCCATTGTGTTGTTTTGTTTTTACAGATACAATGGGTTCATAATTTACCATGTTTGTTTTTTTCTTTTCATTTACCACATAAAATGCATTGGTAATTAAATTCAGAATAACGCGACCCATTTCTTGTGGTACAACTTGAATATCTTCTATTGATGCATCATAATCTGTTTTTAGGATGGCATTAAATGTTTTGTCTTTGGCTCTTAATCCATGATAGGCTAAGCGTAAGTATTCATCTGTAAGGGCATTTAACTTGGTTGGTTCTTTTATGCCACTACTTGTTCTGCTGTGTTGCAACATACCTTTTACAATGGCATCTGCTCTTTTACCATGTTGATTAATTTTATCTTCATTTTGTATAACATCATTTGCTATGGCTATTACATCTGCATAATTACCTTTCTCTATTTCCATTTTCATTTCTGTTAGTAATTCTTTATTAACTTCTGAAAAATTATTTACGAAATTGAGTGGGTTTTGAATTTCATGTGCAATGCCTGCTGTGAGTTCACCCAGTGAAGCCATTTTTTCTGATTGAATAAGTTGATCTTGTGTTTGATTTAATTCTTGAATGGCTTTTTCCAACGCTTCTTTTTGACTGGTTATTTCTGCAGTTCGTTTCTGAACCAATATTTCAAGTGCTGCATTTTGTTCTGCTATTTGTTTATTTTTAATTGCTTCCTCTTGTTTAAGTTTTAGTTCGGTTACCCATTTTTTTTGTTGTTGACGAAAAATGAACCAAATTGTAATTAACCAAATAATAGCAAAGGGCAGTATATAATCAAAATATTGGTGTAATTGATTTGAAAAACCGTTGGGCCAAAATGACAATACATCTTTAAAAAACGCAATAAAAACTAATGGTAATACTGCTATAGCTATTGTTCTTTCATTTTTTAAGGTGGGTATAAAGAAACTTAAATAAATAAGAGCAATAACTGATACATTCCATATCCATTTTATGATAGAGAGATGGAATAAATACTGAGCGGCAAACAGTACAAGAGCGATAATAATTGCATAATTAAAAAAATGATACAAGCCGGAATTAGGTAATTGTGCTTTATATGATTTTTTAAAAAGCAATAGTAGAGAAATTACAACAAAGGCATTTAACATAACCGTTCAGTTAAATTTATTGTACAAGCATATTGCGTTTTAAATTTATAAAAAATGATTGGTTTATAAAAATTATTTATGTTGCCTAAATAGCCATTGCATCATTAATTCATTATTATAAGTCGGTATCCAAGAAAAATGGCCGGTTTCTGGATATAATGTTAAACCGGGATGTGCACCTGCTTTGGTTAATGCTGTAGCCATTTCAATTGAATAATTTGGATTTACAACAGGATCTTTAGCACCATGGAAAATCCAAATAGGTATATGTGCTATTGTAGCGGCTTTTGAAGTATCTCCGGCGCCACATACCGGAACTGCTGCTGCGAATAAGTTTGGATAACGTTCAATAGCATCATAAGTGCCATAGCCTCCTAATGACAGTCCGGTAATATAAATTCTATTGGTATCTACAGGCATGGTTTGCATCAGTTCATGAATTAAGCCTATTACTAACTCCATTGTTTGGGTGGGGGTTGGTTGTAGTTGCATATTAGAACGTGAGAAATTAGCCCATACCTTATTATTGGGGCATTGGGGTGCAACAACAATTGCAGGAAATTTGGCCATATTTTCATCTGTAGCAAAATTCAAAACGCCCCATTTAAGTTGGGCATCATTATCGCTGCCCCTTTCACCTGAACCGTGTAAAAAAATAACGAGTGGGTATTTGCGTAATTTATTGGCATCAGGAAAAAGTAATCGGTAATGTAACGTATCATTATGGCTGATAAATTGATTATAACTAAATCGAGACGATTGTGCCAATGATGATTGCAGTATTACACTGCATAGTAATGAGATGACGAATAATTGTTTCATACAAATATTTGATTAGTTAAAATGATAAAACGTTTTTATTGTTTATGTATAAGTATATATCCATATTTTATTTACACTAAAGGTAACTCAATAAAAAAAGAACTTCCTATTCCTTCTTCGGAGGTAACATATAAAATGCCGCCTTGTGCTTTTATAATATCATAACTTAAAGATAATCCTAATCCTGTTCCCTGCCCCGTTGGTTTTGTTGTAAAAAAAGGTTGAAAAATTTTATCTATTATTTTTTGAGGTATGCCTACTCCGTTATCTTGTATAGTTATTAAGACTTTATCACTCATTTTTTGTGTTTTAATGGTTACTGTTGGTTCAAAAAGTTGAATGTCGGCATTTTTTTTCTCATTGACAGCATAAAATGCATTGTTAATTAAGTTAATAATTACTCTTCCAATTTCCTGCGGTGCTATTAAAATATTTCCAATATTGGTATCAAAATCGGTAATTAAGGTAACATTAAACATTTTATCTTTTCCTCTCATGCCATGATAAGCTAATTTTAAGTATTCATTTGTAAGTCCATTCAGGTTTGTAGGCTCTTTTGTTCCAATATTGCTTCTAGAGTGTTGTAGCATTCCCTTTACAATGTTATCGGCTCGTTTGCCATGGTGGTTAATTTTCTTTTCATTTTCAACAATATCATTTGCTAATGCCATAATGTTTTGTATATCTCCTGATGGGAGTTGTTCTTTCATTTCTTCAATTAGCTCAATGTTTACTTCTGAAAAATTATTTACAAAGTTTAAAGGGTTTTGAATTTCGTGTGCAATACCTGCAGTTAACTCACCCAATGAAGCCATTTTTTCTGATTGAATTAATTGGTTTTGCGTAGCTTTTAATTCAGATAGTGTAGCTTGAATTTCATCTTTTTGGCGGCTTATTTCATTGTAAGCTGCAATTCTAAAGTTTTCAAAAATTAGCGAAATAGAAAAAATAATTAATACCAGGCCAATGTTGCAGGTTAGAAAAAAAAATGTGTCGTTGGTTCTGTTGTAGGCTTTTGGATAAACATAACCACTATATTGTAAAATACCGAAAACGGCTGCAAAACCTAATGAAACACTTACCCAAATGTAGCCTATTTTTTTTCCCGCAATTAAAAGTAAAATAATAGGTGTTTCTACCAGCCAAGGAAATACGGGCGACTCTATGCCGCCTGAATAATAAGTACAGGCTAATATAGCAACGGTGCCATTAAGTGCAAATAAGTTGGCAACAACATATATATTAGTTTTGTTTTTTAATAACACAAATGCTATAACGTCACCAAAAAAGCAAATTAGCATATACTTAATGCCCATTGGATATTCTGCTATCCAACTTACGCCTACATAGAAAAGTGCAAATATGCCTGTAATGATTACAGCAAGTGTAATTAATTTACTTCTTCGTTTGTAATCTCTATCGCCAATAGCAATTTTTGGCAAAAAACGTAAAATGGTTTTAGAAAACATGATTTTCATCTTTTATTATTTTCCCAATAATTTTTTGAAAAATTCCATGATTTTTTTTATGATTTTTAAAACAAAGGGTAGATGAAATTGATAGGGTAATCCTTCATTAAATCTTTGTTGATCGCGATTGCGTAATCCCTTTAATAAATCGGGTTCATGAAGGTTCCAAAGCTGACATTTTTGTGCCATTGAATGGTCTGCATCAATAATGCCATTTACTGCTCGCCTAGCGGCTTCATTAGCACCCTCCATTGTGGCTAAATCGGTATAAGTGCGCACATAATCTGAAGCAAGGAAAAGATTGGGTATTTTGGTAATAACTTCCGGTCTTAACATCCACGAGTTAACTGTGTTTACCAGCAGCGGTTCTTTGTTTTTATCTTCATTTTGATGTGAAGCCGAGATATCGTGATCAATGTACCAGTCTATTAAATGTTCATCTTTCAATATTTCAACATCACCTACATTTAAGCTAGCTTTTAGTTGCGCCCACACTTCTTCTTTAATTTCTTTATAGGAACATTGTCGGGCTTGTTTTTTACCTTTTTTGAATCCGCCGGCACCATCAGGAATATCAAAATCAAGAATACCATCATCTTCCCAATTAGAAATATCAACAGATAAAAGAGATTTTACCTGACCGTTGAATCTATCACTCATATCATAATCTTTCCAGAATTGTAATTGAGAAATGGAAGTGAGTGCCCATGGTGAATCGGCATATAGGCAATGCCCATGTGTAATTGGAATAACATCAGACAGGTAAAATTGAATGCCATTCATCCAAGCTACACTGGGTGCTAATTGTATAATAGTTTGAAGCGATGGATCGGCTTTAATTATTTCTTCTGACATTAATGTGGCGGCTACTTCTATGGGTACAGCCAATATATAGTAATCGCCCGATACAAGTGTTTTTTGTGGTACACCATCTACATAGGTTTCTACCCAAGCACCGGTTATTGTGCCATTATTGATTTCTAATTTTTTTACGGAATGATTAAATGCGTAATTTACGCCTTTTGATTGCAGATAATTTAACCAGGGATGAAGCCAAGCATCATTGCTAGGGCCGTTTAACACCCTATCGGTGTGTACACTCGGATCGGTCATGTTAAACAGAAGTTGTAATAAAATATCACCATCAGTACGTGTGCTTGCTTTTTTTGCGTTGGCAGCAACCAATGTTCTGGTAATACCCTGCACCAATAAAGCGCGATAATTATCTGAAAAACGATCGGCTTCCATAAAATCCCACCAACCAATTTTTTCATACTCACTTAATCTTCTGTCATAACAGCTTGTCATAATTTGCCATAATCTTGAAGCAAAAAATTTTTTTTCTTCAGTGGTAAGACCTGTATCTGCATGAAGTGTGTCTATAATTGCGTGAATATCTGATATTGATGTAGGAAAATTAACAATGGCTTGAATTGGTTTTTTCCCTGCTCTGAAAATACCCACACGGTCAACCTCTACCAAATTATCAAACACACCATGGGGTTGGTTATTATAAGGAATTCGCTTCATAGTATCTATAATATGCTTATAGAAGCCAGGAAAGAATCGGAAACCGTGTTCGCCGGGAAGATATTTATCTGGTTTCATTTTATTGGATTGTGGTACGTTAACACTTCTAGCTTTACCACCACAGTATACACGGTGTTTATCATAAACGGCTACTTCAAAGCCTCTTTCTACTAATTCATGTGCGGCACTCATGCCGGCTATTCCTCCTCCTAGAACAATTATTTTTTTTGACATAAAATAAGATTAAGTGTGAAAAATTGAATGGTTATTTTAATGAAAGGAGTAACGCTTATATGTCAGGCAATTGTACATATCTATCATGATGACTTATCCTGCTAATTGTCTTTTTCTTGAAGAAATGACTTGGTATTTTTATACAATATTTCATATATTAATAAGTAGTTGAATGATGAATCTTAATTCCCTACGCTCTATACTTCCCACTTTCAATTCCTCGCCATGCACCTTTATAATATCATAAATTGTCTGAATCATGGATTTAAACTGATTTATTGATTTCACAGATTTTTTCTTTTCGTTTATAATATTTTTTATCTGTGCAATCATTTAATCCTATTAATTCGTGATTGAGACAAATGGCAACTGAATAATAAATTCCGTTCCCAGCCCTTCTTTACTTTCCACTTTTATCTCACCACCCTGCGCTTTTACAATATCATAGCTTAAACTCAAACCCAAGCCTGTGCCTTGCCCGGTTGGTTTGGTGGTGAAAAAGGGTTGAAAGATTTTTTGTTTGAAAGATTCAGGGATGCCATTACCGTTATCACTAACGGTAATGGTTATATTATTATCTGATTTTTTTGTTGTAACAGAAACTATTGGTTGATACGAATTAGAAAGTACACTTTTTTCTTCATTTACTACCTGTTTTCTTTTCTCGTTTACAGCATAAAAAGCATTGTTGTATAAATTCAACAATACTCTTCCAATATCCTGTGGAATGATATTTATTTTGCCGATGCTTTCATCAAAGTCTGTTTTAAAATCCGCATTAAAACTTTTGTCCTTGGCTCTTAATCCATGATATGACAATCTTAAATATTCATCCGCCAAAGCATTAATATCTGTTGGTTCTTTTGCACCTGTGCTTGAGCGTGAATGCTGCAGCATTCCTTTTACTATAGCGTCGGCACGTTTACCATGGTGGTTTATTTTTTGCTCATTGGCTATTACATCATTGATGAGTTCTTCTTCCAGGGTTTCATCTATTTCTGCTTTCGGCTTTAGGCGTTCAGCCTTAAGCTCTTCCAGCATTTCTTTGTTTATTTCGGAGAAATTATTAACGAAATTCAACGGGTTTTGAATTTCATGGGCAATACCGGCGGTGAGTTCTCCCAATGAAGCCATTTTTTCACTTTGTATTAATTGTTTTTGGGTGGCCTGTAACTCGGTTAATGCTGCCTCTGCTTTTTGTTTGGCTTCTTTAATGGCTATTAAATCCTCCTCCGCTTGTTGTGCATGTGCTTCTGCAATTTTTAAATCGTTAAAACGGGTAAAAGTGAGGTTGAATACTGCTGCAAAGCGTTCCAGCAATTGTATTGTTTCGCTACCTTGTCCATCGGGCGAAGCCATGCCAATAAAACCTTTGCTGAAATATGCCACACTCTGCACTCTTCGTTTTTGAGTAAGGCCCCCTTTGAAAGGGATATGCATAACATTATTCAGGTAATGAAAATAATCTTCCAGTTCTTTTCCCTGCATATCTACTATCACCGATTTTTCTTTTGCCTTCCAGCCATCAAAAAGTTTTTTTACCGAATTATTTTCATTTTTGTTGAACATGAATTTCTTGCCTACCTGTGTGCCATCTTCATCGGTTGCCCACATCTCCATATCACCCGTGTCTTCTTTTACAATGCCAATATATAAACGGTTAGGTGCAATGCCCAAACTAATTAATTGCCTGAAAACTTCTGCTGCTGTTTCTGCCAGTTCATCGCTTTTTTGCATGGCAAGTGTACGGCTTCTCACACGTTCTAAAGCTGCTTCTATCTGCGCTTCTCTTGCCTGTGCTTCGGCTTGTTCAATATCAAGATATCTTCGATAAGCTAATTCGAATACGTTACGAAAGCGTTTGAATAATTCTATATTTTCATCTTTCAATGGAACATAAGTGGACATACCCAACGCAACAGGACCAAGAGAATACCAATAATAAGTAAGTGAAGATGCAGTTTCAAGATAACTGTCAATAAAAACATTCGTTCCTTTTTGATAGTCAAGCCAATCTTTTACTTCTTTTCCGGAGAACCCATGTATAAAAACTTCGTTAGGACCTTTCATCATTTGGTTCGCAAATTTTTCTGCTACCGGATGATTCCTGAATGCCGTATCGGTAATTATAAGCTTATCATGCTTTGCATAATATTCATAGTTCGTATAAACTCCTTTTTCATCATAGAAAATGGCTGTTTGTACATTGCGGATCTCATTTACTTTCAGCAAGACTAATTGTTGTGCAATGGTTTTACAAACATCAAGCATGTCTTCCCGCTTCTTCATCCCCATGGCCACCGATCTCACTCTCTCCAATGCAGATTCAATTTCCAGTTCTTCAATGGTTTCTTCTAAAAGAATGGCCGTGATTGGTTTTACTTTTTCGGCTAGGTTAAGTTTAAATAAGGCAATTTCTAATTCTTTGTCCAACGCCTTTATCAATTTTAATAAAGCATTTTTCTCATCATAACTTAAATGAGTTGACTGCTGTATTGTATTGAATAATGGTTGAAGTACTTGATTCATTCATTTATTTTTTTAATACCACGCAATAGGTGCTTCGGTTAAGCATTTCTACATTTTATTCGATAGCTTTTTCTAATGCACCAATCGAGCACAAATCTTTGCTTTCCATTCACTAGTGGCAATACCCATTCAATTAATTTTGTTTCATCTATTGCCATATATTGTGTAAAGCACATTGATTTGCTTGTGTTGATTTTCTTCTTGCAAATAATTTTATGTGCATAGCAATATTTTATAGAAAACAAGTTTCTACTGCATAGTGTGTTTTTCTATAAAATATTAGGATGTAGTATTAAATCTGATGATTGCTTAAGCTATTTAAGTAGGCCTGCTTTATGGGTTCTTTATGTTGTTTACAATAATTGGTAAAATAATGATGTGCTTTTAAAAAATTTATTTGCATTTCATTCCAATCTTCTGCCGATTTAGTAAGATGTAAAGCACTTATTTCTTTAAATAATTGATGTGCAAAAGTGGAAGCATTTTCGGTTCCTAAATATTCTAAGTCTGCATCAGCAATAATTGCTTCGAGTTTTGTTTTGGGTTTTTGCGGAATTTTTGTAGCCATAATCATTCCACATATTGTGTTAATGTTTGCAGTTGTTAAACCATACTTGGGTAAGTATTCTTTTGCTAATGTACAACTTGCTTCTTCATGGTTTTGGTATGTTTTTATATAGCCGGTATCATGCCAAAGAGCTGCTGTAGTTAGCAGGTTTAATTCTTCTTTGGTGCAATGTTCGTTTCGGCCAATTTCCAAGCATTTTTTTTCTACATACAAAGTATGCGATAAATTATGATAATAGTAGCTGGCAGGAATATGGTTATTCAAGAGTTGTACAATAAAGTTTTTCATGGTTACATTAGTGGGCATGTGATTTTGATTTTAAAATGCCTCCTGCAGCTTCCTTAATACTTTGTATATAAATAAAAGCCTTGGGATCTATTTTTAAAATAGAATTTTGAATATGCATTATTTCTAATCGAGTAACAATGGTTACAATTATTTCACAATCTGTTTTAATGTCAAAGCTGCCGGGTAAGTAACCTCTTTCTCCTTTATATACAGTAATGCCTTTTCCTAAATCAGTTACTAAAAATTTTTTTATATTTTCTTCTTGATTTGAAACAATATTCACGGCTGTATATTCTTCAATGCCATCTACTACATAGTTGGTTGCTCTGGTAGCAGTAAAATAGGTAATAAGTGAATACATGGCAGTTTCTATTCCAAAAGCAATGGCAGCTACAGCAAAAAGTATTGTATTAAACAGCAAAATAATTTCACTATTAGAAAAGCCTGTTTTTCTTTTTGTAAATACGGCAATTACTTCTGCACCATCAATTACGCCACCACTGCGTATTACCAAGCCTACACCAGAGCCAATCAATATTCCGCCAAAAATGGCAATTAATAATTTATCAGTTGTAATTGGCTTTATATGTACGAAAAATAAACCAATGGCTAATAATGCAACAGCCATTATTGTTTGAATAGCAAAGGTTTTACCAATTTTTTTATAACCCAGGTAAATAAATGGAATATTTAGAATTATAACAAGTACACTAATATTAATATGAAAAATTTCATGTAATAAAATAGAAATGCCCGTAATGCCACCATCCAAGTATTTATTGGGAATCATAAATCCACGCATAGCTAAAACAGCAAGGGCAACTCCTAAAAATGTTAACAGCAATTGTTTGAGCGACCAAATTTTTTTC
>JAGWPI010000193.1 GCA_028877005.1 Bacteroidota bacterium
AAAATGCGTCAGGTAAAAAAATTAGTTGAATTGCACTTAAGGCCTATTTCACTTACAAAAGAAAATATAACAGATAGTGCTATTCGTAGATTATTATTTGATGCAGGTGAGGATATAGAAGCACTTATGTTATTATGCAATGCAGATATTACCAGTAAAAACAGGCATAAAGTGCAACGATATCTTCAAAATTTTGAAATGGTAAAGGAGCGAATGAAAGCTGTGGAAGAGAAAGATCATTTGCGTAATTGGCAACCTCCTCTTTCCGGTGAAGATATTATGCGAATTTTTGGATTATCTCCGGGAAGAAAAGTCGGCCTAATAAAAGACGCTATAAGAGAAGCCATTTTAGACGGAATAATTCCAAATACTTATGAAGCGGCTTATGATTTTATGATTCAAAAAGCAGCATCTTTAAACCTACAGCCTATTTAAATTGTTTTTCGTTTCTTTGGTGCAGTATTTAAAGCAGCATATTTTATAATAATGAAATATATTAGTTGGTTTTGTTGTTAATTTATATTTAAAACTACATATTATGGCCATTTTAAAATTCAGGGTTTATTTAGAAGAAGATGATGCAGTATACAGAGATGTTGTTATTAAACATACCCAGCATTTTCTTGACCTGCATTTGGCCATATTAAAAGCATATGAGTTTGATAATAAACATCAGGCTACTTTTTATAGAAGTAATGATGCATGGCAACGTGGTCGGGAAATTTCTTTGTCAGTATATGAAAAAAAATATGTTGTACCACCCCTTCTAATGGCCGAAACAACAATTGGCAGTGAAATAAATGATCCTAATCAGAAATTTATTTACGTTTATGACTTTGATAAAAATTGGGTATTCTTATTAACTTTAATACAGGTAATTAAAGAAGAAAATTCAAAATTAAATTATCCCGCTATTACACGTGTGGAAGGAATTGGGCCACAACAATATGGCACTAAGACCTTGTTGGGTGAGAAATTTACTGACATTGAAGAAAAGTATGATTTAACCGAAGCAAAGGAAGGATTTGGTGAGGAAAACGATGATACAGAAAATGATGATGAAGAAACTGCCGAAGATTCAGAAGGTCAAGGATTCGAAGATTTTTAAAGCATAATTTATCAGCTATCAGCACTTATCAAAAATTTATTTGTGTCTAAATCTTTAATGATTGTAGTAGTAGGACCAACTGCAGTAGGTAAAACAGCATTAGCCTTACGCATTGCACAACTATTTAAAACTGCTATTATTTCAGCAGATTCTCGTCAGTGTTACCGCGAACTTAATATAGGTGTAGCAAAACCCACCATTGAAGAATTAACAATGGTACCGCATTATTTTATTAACTCACATTCAGTTCATAATGAAGTAAATGCTGCCGTGTTTGAGCAATATGCATTACAGGCAGCGAATCAAATTTTTTCCCATCATCCCATTGCAGTTATGGTAGGAGGCAGTGGGCTGTATATAGATGCCTTTTGTAATGGAATAGATAATATGCCACCAATTCCTATTGAAATTAGGAATAACATCATCAATAATTTTCAAAAAAATGGTTTACGATGGTTACAAGAAACCATTAAAAAAAATGATCCTATATTCTGGGAAAAGGCCGAACAACAAAACCCTCAACGCTTAATGCGTGCATTAGAAGTTTGGGAAGCAACAGGTCAATCTATCTTGCATTTTCGAAGCAAAAGTAAAGCTCAAAGACCATTTAAAATTGTAAAAATTGGTTTAGAGTTGCCACGAATAGAATTGTATCAACATATTAATAATCGTGTACTTGATATGATAAAAGATGGATTAGTTGAGGAAGTATCTGCTTTACAACCCCTACAACATTTAAACGCACTCCAAACAGTTGGTTACAAAGAATTGTTTGATTACTTAAATGGTTTTGTTTCACTAAACAAAGCTATTGAGCTAATTCAATTAAACACCAGGCATTATGCTAAGCGACAAATAACATGGTTTAAGCGCGATAATAATATCCTATGGTTTTCTCCTGATCAGCTTACTCATCATTTTTTATTAAAATGGATAAAAACCATAAAATAATTTTTCGAAATGTATTTTTTCTTATAAATTGCTAAAAAATTGTATAAATACATCACTAATCAAGGTGATATGCTTGTATAGATTCGTTAGTAATATTTTACTATTGCGTAATTAGCTATGTGTTCCAAATTTTCACAAATAAAATCTTGAAAATGAAAAAAATGTTTTTTGTTGTGGTTGCTTTATGCCTGCTTAGTCAACATTTACAGGCACAAACACGAAAAATTGAATTTGATGAGTACAAATTACCCAATGGCCTTACCGTTATTTTACATCGTGATAAAACTGCACCCGTTGTTGCAATAGGTGTTTTATATCATGTTGGCTCTAAAAATGAATTACCTGGTCGTACAGGTTTTGCGCACTTTTTTGAACATCTTATGTTTGAAGGGAGTGACAATATTAAGCGTGGAGAATTTATGAAATATGTTAGTAATGCGGGTGGTACCAACAATGCTAATACTACACAAGACAGAACTTACTATTATGAAGTACTACCTGCAAACCAGCTGCAATTGGGTTTGTGGTTAGAAAGTGAGCGAATGATGCACTCAAAAATTGAACAAGTAGGTGTTAATACACAACGCGAGGTTGTAAAGGAAGAAAAAAGAACAAGGATAGATAACCAGCCTTATGGCAGTATTATTGGAGAAATTTTTAAACGTGCATTTAAGGTACATCCTTATAAATATCAGCCAATTGGTAGTATGGATGATTTAAATGCAGCCAAATTAGATGAGTTTATTCAATTTTATAAAACATTTTATGTACCTAATAATGCCGTACTGTCAATAGCAGGCGATATAGATATACCTGAGACAAAAAAATTAATAAATGACTATTTTGGTCCTATTCCAAAAGGAACTTTACCCATACCACGACCCAACGTAACGGAACCTCCTTTAGGTGGTGAAGTAAGAGATGTGGTTGAAGATAATATTCAATTGCCGGCTGTAATTGAGGCATATCGAGCTCCAAAGCAAGGTACCAAAGAGTATTATGCATTTAATGTACTAAGCACAATTTTGTCGGGCGGAAATTCGGCACAGTTGAACAAAATTCTCGTAGATCAAAAGCAACTTGCTGTGGCAACGGGTGCTTTTAACTATGCCTTAGAAGATGCCAGCTTATTTATTATTTATAGCATTGCTAATGCCGGTATAAAACCAACTATATTAGAAAATAACATGGATTCAATAGTTAATGCAATGAAGAGCGGTTTGGTAAGTGAACATGAATTTCAAAAAGTAAAAAATCAAATTAATACTCAATTTGTAACCAGAAATGCTACCATGCAGGGAATAGCTGAGTCATTGGCTAATTACCAGGTGTATTTTGGTGATGCTGATTTAATTAATACTGAAATTAAAAAATTGGATGAAGTTACCAGAGAAGACGTTTTAGCAGTTGCACAAAAATATCTTGTAAAAAATAATAGAGTTATACTGTATTATGTTCCCAAGGGAACAAAGAGTCAATACATCAAAAAATAAATTTTTAAAACAAGAATATTTTTTCAATTATCCAACAACATTCATCTGAAAATTTATTACTGAACAATGGTGAAATTCTCAGAAAAAAATATTATAAAACATACTATTATGAAGCGCTTTATTTTACCCTTTTTGTTACTTGCCCCCATTGCAATTTGGGCACAAGAAACCATTAACAGGGCTGTACCACCACCCCCGGGTCCAGCTAAAATAATTGAAATAGGTAAAACTGAAAAATTTACTTTAAATAATGGGTTAGAGGTAATTGTAGTTAGAAATACAAAATTACCTCGCATATCGGTCTCTTTAACTGTAAATCGCGATCCAATACTAGAGGGGAATAAAGCAGGATTAACAAGTATGGCCGGGCAATTATTGCGCAGTGGTACTACAACCATGGATAAAGCTTCCTTAGATGATGCCATTGACTTTTTGGGCGGAAATATTTATGCCAGTGCTACCAGTATAGGAGGGGCTTCACTATCTTCTAATTTTAAAAAACTATTTGCTATTATAGCTGATATTGTGTTCCATCCTTCTTTTTCAAACACACAATTAGAAAAAATTAAAAAGCAGGAATTATCGGGATTAGCTCAAAGTAAAGACGATCCCAACTCTATTGCAGGGAATGTAGTTAGTAAATTATTATATGGAGCCAATCACCCTTATGGTGAAATTGAAACGGATAGTACAGTAAAAAATGTTTCAGTAGAAGACATAAAAACTTATTTTTCTACCTATTGGAAACCTAACATTAGTTATTTGGTATTTGTAGGTGATATTACTAAAGAAGAAGCAAAGGAGTTAGCTGAAAAATATTTTGGTAAATGGCAACGTGCCGATGTGCCAAAACCGCAATATCCTGTACCATCCAATCCCGCAAAGCCAATAATAGCTATAGTAGATAGGCCAGTATCTGTTCAAAGTGTTATCAATTTTGTTCAAACAGAAAATTTAAAACCGGGTGAGCCAGATGTTATTCCTGTTCGGGTAATGAACGATATTTTAGGTGGTGGTTCTTCTTCAAGGCTATTTATGAACTTACGCGAAAAGCATGGATTTACTTATGGTGCATATAGTGCAGTAAATCCAGATAAACTAATTGGTAGCTTTAATGCAGAAGCATCTGTTAGAAATGAAAAAACCGATAGTGCCATTGGTGAGTTTTTAAAAGAATTTGCATTAATTAGAACCACACCTGTTAGTGAAACAGAAGTTTCGCTTGCTAAAAATACGCTTAGTGGCGCTTTTGCACGTAGTTTAGAAAATCCTGCTACAGTTGCCAACTTTGCATTAAATGAAGCAATCTATCATTTACCGGCTGATTATTATCAAAATTATTTAAAAAATATTGCTGCTGTAAATGCCGGTACCGTTATGGAGATGGCACAAAAATATATTCAACCACAGCACATGTATACAGTTATTGTTGGTAATGCCAAACAAATAGTAAATGGCCTAGATAAATACGGCACTGTTCAATATTATGATGTTGAGGGTAATGCTATTGCTGCACCAGTTATTAAACAGATTGATGCAAGTATTACCGGTAAATCGGTAATTGAAAAAGCCGCCGCCGCCATGGGAGAAGCCGCATTAACCAATATAAAAGATTTGGAAATAAGCGGCACAGCAGGTGCTATGGGACAAACTTTGCAGTTTGATCAAAAATATTTACTTCCTGATTATTTTGAGCAAACATTATCCATACAGGGTATGCTGCTGCAAAAGCAATTAACAAAAGAGGGAACTTATTCTGTAACTGCACAAGGCCAAGAACAACCATTAAAAGATGATGATAAAGAAGAATTATCAGAAAGTGCAGCTATGCTGCCGGAAGCCTTTTATTTATCTAAAAATGGATATTCTTTTACTGTGAAAGATGTTGAACCCGTTGATGGGAATGATGCATATGCTGTTGAAATTAAATCGCCTAGAGGAAGGGTATTTACCAATTACTATGATGTGAAGACCGGGTTGAAAGTTAAATCAGTAGTTGAAAAAGATGCCGGTCCTGCCGGTAAATTGGAGGTTCAAACCTATTATCAAGATTATAAATCTTATAATGGTTTAATGGTGCCAATGAAAACAATTGTTGATCAGGGAAAATTAAAAATAGAGTTAGATGTTAAAGATGTTAAAACTAATCAGGGATTAAAGCCAACTGATTTTAAATAGTATTAGTATTTGTATTTTATTAAAGTCATCACAAAAAATATGGGTAGCATGCTGTATGGCTACCCATTTTTTTTACATTAATTTCCGGTAGCACCATCCCTTAGTTTTACTTTTGATTTGTTCTTGTTTTTCTTTTCAAATTGAAGTATCTCTTTGGGTTTATTTCCCATGTTTATCTTTTCTTTTGGCAAACTATCTTTTATCATTTTATCATTAGTGCTATCTTCTAATTGGTTTGTTGCATGTAAGGAAACAGACTTGGGTTTTACTATAGCATCATAGTTATAAGTTTCCGTTCTTATTAACGAGTTGGAACCGGGTAAATAATATTTCCAAATTCCATCTTTTACACTATAAGTATTTATTTTAATAATTTTTTTTTCAACTTTGTATTCATCATTTAAGTCTTGAACATAAATAGTGTCGTATTTTTTTTGCGGATCAATTGCTTTCCAGTTTTCTATATGTTCCAATGATCCATTGTAAAAATACTCCTGCTGCCCATCTTTATTACCCCATCGGTAATTTTCTACAGCAATTAGGTCACCTATTAAGTTATATCTTCTCCATCTGCCTTCTTTCAAATTATCTTTAAATTCTCCTTCCTCTTCATAGCCTGGTTCTCCCCTTAATTCATCTACATGAATTAGCCATTTACCTTGCTTTTTATCATTGATATCAATACAATTCAATGTATCGCCACGATCAGAAATTTTAAATGTTTTGCATTGCGCCAGCACATCTGCATGAAAAAGTATGACTAATGGTAAGAAAAAACAACGCATAACTTGTATATTAGATGTACGAATGTACTTTTTATTCTGTAATTGAATTTTACAGTTAAAAGTTACATTCGCTTTACTAATGCAAAATGAGAAAATTATGAGAACACTTACCCTAACTGCTATCTGCTTCTTTTTATTGATTAAGTTAACGGCTCAAATTACCCCAACACCTGCTGAAGAGCGGCTGAAAGGGCTAGAAAAAAAATTGACTTTAATACATCAATCTTCTATTAACGATATAGCATTTAGAAACATTGGTCCAAGTATTATGAGTGGTAGGGTAGTTGATTTGGCAGTTAATCCTAAAAACCCTACTCAATTTTATGTAGCATATGCTACAGGTGGCTTATGGTATACTGAAAATAACGGTCAGAGTTTTAAATCGGTTTTTGATAGTGCTGCTGTAATTACTATAGGAGCTATTGCTGTTAATTGGTTATCCGGAACAATTTGGATTGGTACCGGTGAAGTAAATAGTAGCCGCTCATCTTATGCCGGTTTAGGTATTTATAAATCGCAGAATAAAGGAAAATCTTGGCAATACTTGGGATTGCCGGAGAGCCACCACATTGGCAAAATTGTTTTACATCCTTCTAATCCAAATATTGCATGGGTAGCAGTATTAGGACACTTATATTCACCAAACAAAGAACGTGGTGTTTATAAAACAACGGATGGTGGTAAAACTTGGAAACAAACTTTATTTGTTAATGAAAATACCGGCGTGGTAGATATGGACATTCAAGCCAATAATCCGGCGGTATTATATGCAGCTGCATGGTATAGAACTAGAACAGCTGCTAACTTTGAAGAAAGTGGGGCTAGTAGCGGTATTTACAAAAGCACAGATGGGGGTAATTCATGGAAGTTGATAACAACCCAAGGTGCAGGTTTTCCAAATGGTAAAGGTGTAGGAAGAATAGGCTTAGCAACTGCACACCTACATCCCAATTGGGTTTATGCAGTAGTAGATAATAATTTTCATCTGCCCGATACTGCCAAAAAAATAACTGATACTGCAAAGTATACCATCAATGATTTTAAAGATTTATCTGTGGCTAGTTTTTTGGCTTTAGATAATAAAAAATTTAATGCTTTTTTACGACAGCGCAGGAATGGTTTTCCTGAAAAATACACTGCTGAAATTATTAAAGAAAAAGTAAAAGATAATGAACTAAAGCCATCATGTATTTGGGATTATTTAATGGATGCCAATACTGCATTATTTAATACCCCCATAATTGGATGCGAGGTTTATAGAAGTGAAGATGCAGGTAAAACTTGGACAAAAATGAATGAAAAACAACTAAAATTATACAATACTTATGGTTATTATTTCGGAAAAATATTTGTAAGCCCATCCAATGATGATAAATTGGTTATTACAGGTTTTGATATTGAAATGAGTAAAGATGGCGGTAAAACTTTTAAACCCATTAATAATGTATTAACGCATGCAGACCATCATGTTGCCTGGATGAGTTCATTAAATGATGACCACATGATTATTGGTAATGATGGTGGTTGTAATATTACATATGACAATGGTCTTCATTGGTTTAAAGCTAATACACCATCTGTTGGGCAGTTTTATTCTGTTACTTTTGATATGGCTTCACCTTATAATGTATATGGTGGGCTTCAGGATAATGGTAGTTGGTTTGGGCCTTCTACCAATCAA
>JAGWPI010000009.1 GCA_028877005.1 Bacteroidota bacterium
CCAATAGGGTAGGGCGATTGAATAGCCATGCTCATTGTATCTTTTGCTATAACTGAACTTGTTTCTTTTGAAGCATCTTTTTGATTACAGGAAATTAAAATAGCCATTATGGCTAACGTAAGTGTTGTTTTCATGGTTGTTGTTGTATTTAAAGGTTAAAGAAAGCAATGGGAAATAAATAAAAATGGTATTCTTAAGATAGAGAATAGGAAAGTGCAGTAGTTAAGATAAGGAATAAAATGGATAATGCAAATATTTAATCACTTTTTTATATGTAATATTTGCAATTTCACTACATTACTTAGTTCTGTGCTATAGTATAGGTAATTAATATGATGCTTCTCCATTTACCTGTTTCGTCGCAACATTTCTTCTGGTGGTCGCATTTGTTGTAGAAAGGGAAAAATACATGTCTAATTTCGGGTATTATAAAATTGGTATATGAAAAAAATAACTATTTTTTTGGGTATAATACTATTAAGTTTTTCTGTGTATAGCCAAATGCCAGGTATGAGTAATAAATCTCTAACTGTTAATATTGGGCATATATATGGACGTATATTAGATAGTGCAGGTAAACCCATTCATGATGCTTCGGTATTATTATTACATACCCGTGTGGATTCAGCCAGTAAAAAAATGAAAGAAGTATTATACAAAGGCATAACAACAAAGGCTAATGGCGACTTTAGTTTTGAGGAGTTACCCATTATTGGTACCCTTCAATTAAAAATTTCGGCAACCGGTTTTAAACCCCTATCGCAAAATGTAAGTTTTACCTTATATAAAGCAACTAATCAAACGCCAATGGGCGGTGATATGAATCAGGTTTTGAATGCATTTGATAAAGACTTAGGTAATATTCATCTTTCAGAAGCTGTGAATCAATTACATGGAGTGGTGGTAACTGCTTTTGCAAAACCTACTTTAAAAATGGATATTGATAAAAAAGTATATAATGTGGAGAAAGATATTGTTAATGCAGGCGGTACTGCTTTAGATGTAATGAAAAATGTGCCTTGTTTAAATGCATTTTCAACAAATGGAATTAATAGCATAGGCTCTATATTATAATCTTTATCGGGAGTGCTTGCATTAAACTGAACAGTAACATGGTTGCCAACGTGTTGTTGTAGCAGGTAAATGTAACTTTGCAGGTATTCAATTTCCTTTTCGAGAGGTACTTTTTCCTCATCGGCCTCATACAACATATAGCGCATTAAAGCCGATAATTTAATAAGCGAACATTCTAATACATCTTATTTTTTTCTAGCTAATGCCACCATATTATTTAGTACATTAAACATAAAATGTGGGCTTACCTGCAATTTTAAGAAAGAAAGTTCAGTAGTTAAATTTTCTTTTTCTTTTTGTTGTAAAATGTGCTCGTATTTTATTTTATCGCGAATTATTCTATAAGCTGTATTTGTAGCCAAAATAAACACAAAGAGAAAAAATACAAATAATATGGCGGGCTTTAATTCATAGGTTTTTCCTATAAGTAAGGCTTCAAACAAAATCCAATCGATGACAATTTGAATAACAACAATAACAACTTATATCAATGCAAATTCCCAATATTTTTTCTTGTAAATGAATTTTGGTATTAGTAAATAAGCATTCAAATAAAAATATCCGTTCCAAAGTGCGGTTGTAATAATGTATTTAATAAAGGAATAGGAATCATCGTGGTCATATTTTGTTTCGTAGGATGGAAGTAGTAAAAAAGGGAGCAAAAAAAGCAATGTCCATGTAGCAATGTGCATGGTAATAATAATCCATTTTTTGGCGTACCACTCTGTTGTATCATGATAATAAAATAAGTTAGTTGTAACAGACTTTTTGTATAATGCGACTAAAAGCAATTTTTAAGCGACGAATTGAATCACAATTAAAAAAGAACTTTTGTCAATTGCTGACAATCAGCCAACCCAAAGTGCTAACTTTCTAAGGGAAATAAATATGGTGTTGGGTTTTAAGGAGCAATGATTGCTTGTATGAAGGTTGGTGCAAGTGGCTAAACCTAAAACAACAACAACATAGGCACAGCCATACACCGAGAAACAGTATGATGAATATTTTACAAGCTACTGCGAGTGAGGGGTGATAGCTCATATAGGATTGCATGTGATTTTAAGTAGAATCACTTGCATTATTTGTAATTTTAATGAATAGTGTAGTTTTCTTTCGCAAATCATAAACAGTAGCATCCGTCTGCTAAAAGTTAGTCTTTAATCGTTTAAGGCATATTCTTGATTAATTAAATGAATCAACTTGATTTCTTCTTTTTTTAATTCTTTCAGAATACCCACTTCTCCATTAAAACTTCCTCTTCTTTCGTGTAAATCAAAAATGAGTTGATTGATTTTATCAGGATTATGACTACGCAATTGCGGATTTCCTTCGGGCCGTTCTATATCTGCAAAAGCAGATTTTGCAGAGTCAATCTTAGCTCTTACTGAATGTTTGGCCATTGTTACAAATACTTTGGAATCAAATAAAAACCCCAATAAAGGATAAGTCATTTGTGCTTCCTGTTCCTCTAAACCGGATAATTCCTGGTAGGATTGTGCAATTTTCTGTATTTTAATCAACTCTTTGCTTACAGATTCTTTCGAGATTAACCTAAAATTACCCGAATGTTCCATCTCTGAAAAGGTGGTATTATTCGCCAAAAAAGGTTTCATCTTAGTGCTTAGCCTTGCCACATAATACATTTCACTCCCGCTTTTAACTTCACCCGTCGTTTCTAAATAGGCAACTAATGAATCACTTTGGGTCACTCTTTCCATTAGGTTTGGTATAAAATCATTGAGATTATTGGTATCTGTAGCTAAATCATTTCAGATGTTTAGAACATATTCCTGCTCTTTTGCCTTATTGGTTTGGTGTTCTCTGAAATTTTCTACAAAAAAGCCCATAGAGACTGCAAGAAATATCATAATAAACTCCAAAAAATATTCTTTGAAATTCTTCTTTTCTACATTTGGGTGGTGATGGACTTCCATATTTTTATTTACCTTAATAGTTTAGTGTAAGCCAATATTTTACAATGATTAGTTTTTTACAATTGGTATTTTAACCTTTTTAGTCTAAAGCTAATGCATTTCATAACTTGACACAACAAATTACAATTATATTATTTTAGTTTACTTAATAACTGTATGTACTACTTGCAAATTATCAAAGAACTTCCCGCAAGGGCAGAACAGGCATTATGCTAATTTTTTACTACACCACTACTATCTACAATACTAAATTCTCATTTATTATACTGAAAGGATAAATAATATACAAAAAATTTAACATGATACTGTTTGAAGAAAGAAATGAGCAGGTTAATCAATAAAAAAGGCAATCTGTTATCAGATTGCCTTTTAGTAGTCATGTCGGGAGGACAGGATTCGAACCTGCGACCCCCTGGTCCCAAACCAGGTATTCTACCGGGCTGAACTACCTCCCGAAGCCCTATGGATAAAAAAACGCACTTTGTTTGTGCGTGTGTTTTGCGGTGAGGGAGGGATTCGAACCCTCGGTACAGTTTAACCCGTACGGCAGTTTAGCAAACTACTGGTTTGAGCCACTCACCCACCTCACCATTCCCATTCTTTCGTTTGGGGTTGCAAAAATAGGAACACCAGTTGTAAAATCCTAAAATCAGCTTTGCTAATTCTTAAAATATTTTTTGGCCTTTATTTTTTTTGACCCATTACATAGCAGCTAACTGCACTTTTTGCGTTAATTCCATTACATTTTCTCTGAATATGGTATCGGTATCCATTAAATCTTTTACCGTTTGGCAGGAGTGAATAACGGTTGTATGATCTCTTCCGCCAAAATGTTCGCCGATAGTTTTTAGTGAGTTTTTGGTAAAAGCTTTGGCTAAATACATGGTTATTTGGCGTGCCTGCACTATTTCTCGCTTCCG
>JAGWPI010000010.1 GCA_028877005.1 Bacteroidota bacterium
AAATAATATTGTTGTCAGTAACTACCCAAACTTCATCAAACAGCTGGGTAGCAACAGTATTATCATATGTATGCCGAATGACCGTTTTGTTACCTAGTATTTGCATTAATTTGGCAGGATAGCGAGTGGCTGCATAACGGGCAGGGATTAGTGCAACTATCTTCATACTATTTTTTTACAAAGATGGCAGATTTTGTGTTTAACTACTTGTTTTTTTGAAATGGATATTTTAGTAGTTGCATAAAATTTTCGTCTGCTTGCCCAGGATAATACTTATCTAATCCATATTTTATTTGCGAAGGTGCTAATTTTTTAAAGGTGCCTAGCATTCTATCCCAAATAGATAATATGGCACCATAGTTACTATCGGTAAATGGCTGTTGCCAATGATGATGTACTTTGTGCATATTGGGTGAAACGAAAATATAACTCATACCTTTATCTAACCAACCGGGCAGGTTTAGGTTGGCATGCGTAAACGCTGTATCGGCCACTAAAATAGTTTGAAAAATCATTACAGCATACATAGGTGCACCACTGGCTAAGATTCCAAGAAAGAAGAATAGGCCGCGTAATACACTTTCAACCGGGTGATGCCGCAAACCGGTAGTAACATCCACATTTGTATCTGCATGATGTATGATATGAAAGCGCCACAAAAAAGTAATTTTATGCTGCGTAATATGTACCAGCCATCCACCAAAAAAATCTAATGTTAAAAATGAAATAATTATGGTGCCTACAATACCTAAATGTAACCAATAAACCAAGCCAAAGCCGTTTGCAACACACCAGTCGCTTAACTCAATTATAACAATCGCCAAAGCAGTGTGTATCAATAAGTGTATTAGCGTAAATAGTAAATTAATTCCCGCATGATGCCATTTATTTTTTTTATAATGTAATGGAATAAGCGGGATAGCACCTTCTAATATCCAAAAAATGAGTAGTCCTATTACTAAAATAACCATCCTTTGCATAGGATGATGTTCTAGTGTTTGAAAATATTGAATAATATGCGCTTTCATATTGGCCAACAATGTTACTCAATATACTAAAAAATAGGATTATAAAAAACAAACCCCGCAAAAGCGGGGTGAACGTATTGTGCGAAATTTGATATTAATTATTGAGCATGAGTGGCATCACCAACATAATGAGTTCTTCATTTTCGGCTTGTTCGGATGGCTTAATGATGCCGGCTTTTGTAGGTGTAGATAACTCAATTACAACTTCAGTTGTATCGGCTGCATTCAACATTTCAATCATAAAACGGGCATTAAATGCAATTTGTAAATCGCCTCCATCAAACTGGCAGTCTAATCGTTCATTACCTTCAAAACTAAAATCTACATCTTGTGCAATTAAATGCAATTCATTACTACTAATGGTTAAGGCCACTTGATTAGTGCTTTTGTTAGAAAACACACTCACCCTTCGTAATGCATTTTGAAAATCTGCCTTATTCACAATAAGCTTATATGGATTATCTATTGGAATTACCACTTTATAATCAGGGAACCGCGCATCAATTAACCGACAAGTCATTTGTATTTGACCATGACTAACAAACAAATGGCTATTGTTATAACTTAGGCTAATTTCATCTTCATTATCCGGCAATGCATTCTTTAATAAGTTTAATGGTTTTTTTGGAACGATAAAGGAATCATTAGCAGATGCATGTGCATCGGTTCGTTTGTACTTAACCAACCGATGCGCATCGGTAGCTACAAATTGAACTGATTCTGTACCCAATTCAAAAAAAACACCTGTCATAGCCGGTCTTAAATCATCATTACTAACAGCAAATAAGGTTTTATTAATAGCTGTAACCAGCGCTGTGCTGGTCATTGTAAAAGCAGTAGCATCATCTGCAACAGGTTCTTTTGGAAAATTATCCGGATTTTCACCCATTACTTTATATTTTCCATTATCACTGGTAATTTCAACTGCATAATTTTTATCAATATCAAAAGTTAAGGGTTGATCGGCAATATTTTTAAGGGTATCCATTAAAATTTTAGCAGGAATACAAACTTTTCCATTGGTTTTACTTTCAACTTCTAATTGTACGCGCATTACTGTTTCTAAATCGGTTGCTACAACATGCAGCTTTTTCCCTTCAATTTCAAATAAAAAGTCTTCCAGTATGGGCAATACGGTATTGGCACTAATTACTCCGCTAATGTGCTGTAATTGCTTAAGCAGGGAAGAAGAGGATACAATAAATTTCATATTTTTTTCAATTTTTGTAATGGCAACAAACCTACTGTAATTTGTTAATATTTCATACACAAATTATTCCCTAATCAGCATTTAATTGCAGTAATTCCGGTTTGAAAGTTTTAGTTTTGAAAACCAAAGCAGAATAATTAGGCATGCAGCAAGCACTTACCCTTGAAAAGGCCCTTCAAAAAATAAAGCATTTTTGTGCGTACCGCGAGAGAAGCCATGATGAAGTAAAACAAAAACTATATGCCTTTGGATTGTATAAAAGTGATGTTGAAAAAGCAATTACTTATTTAATTGAAGAAAACTATTTAAATGAAACCCGATATGCCACATTGTTTGCTGGTGGTCATTTCAGGCAAAAAAAATGGGGGCGAAAAAAAATTGAATTTGAATTAAAACAGCAAAAAATAAGCCCTTACAACATAAAAAAAGCTTTTGCTGTTATAGATGAAACAGAATATGTACAAACCTTGCAACAACTGGCATTAAAAAAATGGCAGCAGCTTAGTGGCAACCATTACCTTACTAAATTGGCTAAGACAAAAGCCTATTTACTACAAAAAGGATATGAGGCCGATTTAATACATCAACAACTGCAATTATTTAAAGAACAACCAAAAACAGTATGAAATATTTTTATTGTTTAAGCATTTGCTGTTGTTGGTTTTTGGTTACAAAAGCACAAGACAGTTCAAAAAACAGATTACTGCATTCAATCTCAATTACAACAGAAAATGATGCGTACCTGTTGCAAAACAATGATAAATATTATACTAACGGCCTGTATTTTCAATACAATTTTGCCTCAAACCATACAGCCGCCACTATTATTCATAGTATTGAATTGGGACAAGCATTATATACTCCTCGATTGCTCACTTATTATCCTGATAGTGTAGATAGACCTTATTGTGGTTATTTATTCCTATCCTATAAACACAACTATATACAAAAAAAATATGGTTTACAGTGGAATGTGGTAGTGGGTACCATTGGAAATAGCTCATTAGGACAAAATTTTCAAAATGGCTTGCACCATACGTTGGGATTATATCCGGTGAATGATTGGTATAAACAAGTGCAGGTACCCTTTACTATGAATGTGGGAATTCGTTATACCCCATTTATTCAGGCATTAGCCGAGAAGCAATCTGCCAAAATTATTCCTGTGATTGAACTTAATGCAGGCAACGTATACACCAATGCCAAATTAGGAATGATGTTGGTTTGTGGTATTTACCACCACAATGAAAATAGTGCACTTTGGAATGCAAATATTAACCAATTGCCCAACAACAATACCCAATCATTTGAATGGTTTATATACTTTTATCCGCAATTCACACTTCAAGGATATAATGCCACTATACAAGGCAGCAGCAGTAACACAACTACTACAGTTGCAGGCATACCTGCCAAGTGGGTATATCAACAAACTTGGGGAATGGTATTTAGCAAAAAAAAATGGATGGGTAAAATAGAAATTATTTACCAAACCAAAGAGTGTATTACACAATATTTACCGCAACGTTACGCTTCTATAGCACTAGCGCATCTTTTCTAAAAAACATGAATAATGACAAATTTGCACATTAGCATCATACAAACTGATTTGGTTTGGGAAAACATACCCGCCAATTTGGAACATTTAGATGAAAAAATAAATCAAGTACCTAACGGTACACATATAGTAGTTTTACCTGAAATGTTTAGCACAGGGTTTAGTATGCAACCCGAACTTCTTGCCGAAACCATGCAAGGCAATACTATAGAATGGATGAAACGGTGGGCAGCAAGAAAAAAAATTATTGTAACAGGCAGTTTAATTATTACAGAAAACAAACAATTTTATAACCGATTAATTTGGAGGTTGCCAAACGGACAAATGGGTAAATATGACAAACGCCATTGTTTTAGTTATGCCGGTGAAAACAAGCATTATACCCCGGGTAATAGTCGCTTCATTGCTTCTGTGAATGGATGGAAAATAAATATGCAAATTTGTTATGATTTAAGATTTCCGGTATGGGCCCGCCAACAATCTATTAACCCCCCGGAATATGATGTATTAATTTATGTTGCTAATTGGCCGGAAAAAAGAATACATGCTTGGAAAAGTTTATTAATGGCTCGTGCTATTGAAAACCAATGCTATGTAATAGGCGTTAATAGAGTTGGTGTGGATGGAAATGGATTTGTGCACAGTGGTGATAGTATGGCTATTAACCCTTTGGGAGATGCTCTTTGGCATGAAGTTAACAGAGAAGCCATTGGAAATATTACCTTAGATAAGCAATTTTTACAAGAAATACGCCAAAAATTTCCATTTTTAAGTGACGCAGATACATTTACATTATACCCATGAATAATATAAAAATATACGCTAAAAAATTATTTACCGGAAAAGAATGGTTATATAACCACTGCATACACATAAATAATGGTATAATAGCACAATTAGAGCCATTTGAAATAGCCGATAATTCAACCATTTATCCCATTATAGTGCCGGCATTTATTGACGCTCAAATATATGGTGCCGGTGAAAGATTACTTTCCGTTTATCCTGATGCTGCAAGTATACAAGCACTTTACAAATATTGCAGTAAGGGAGGGGCATTGTATTTTTTACCTACTATTGCCACCAATTCCAAAGAAGTAATGTTGGCAGGTATAGATGCAGTAAAAACATATTGGAATGAAAGTGGCAAAGGCTGTTTAGGCTTACACTTAGAAGGGCCTTGGATAAATCCACTTAGAAAAGGAGCACACGTAGAAGCATATATTCACTCCCCTAGCAAAACTGAAGTTGCAGAATTAATAGCTTATGGAAAAGGGATAATTAAGATGGTAACATTAGCGCCGGAAGTATGCGACAGTAATATCATACAGCAATTATTACAAGCTGGAATTATTGTTTCAGCCGGACATAGCAATGCCTCGTATAAGCAGGCAATAACTGCTTTTAATAATGGTATTACAACGGTAACCCATTTGTACAACGCTATGAGTCCATTAGCCCACCGAGAACCCGGTTTAGTTGGAGCAACTTTATTACATCCATCTGTTATGTCTTCCATTATACCTGATGGTTATCATGTAAACTTTGAAGCAGTTTCTATTGCACAAAAATTAATGCAAGAACGTTTATTTGTTATTACAGATGCCGTTACTACAACACATGAAGGACCTTATCAACATTATTTAAATGGTGATAAATATGAGAGTAATGGCATTTTAAGCGGTTCTGCATTAACCATGTACAAAGCATTTCAAAATTTAATTCAGCAAATAGGCATACCTGTTGAAAGAGCAATTCAAATGTGCAGTACATATCCTGCCAGAATGTTAGGATTACAGCAATTAGGGCTTTTACAAGTGCAATACAAAGCTAGCATGTTAATAATGGACAATACATATCAGCTAATCAATAGCTTTCACGAAACTGAATTCATTGCCTAGTTTATATATGCACCACCAATAATGGCTTGCGTTATTTTATGCATGACCAGTGCTAACTGGCACAGCAACTCAGTTTAGCCACATCTTTACCAAAAGTAATTGCAGCTAATTTAATACCCTCACTCAAAGTAAGATAAGGATACAGATTTTCTGCCAGGGTTTTAATGGTTGTTTTTTGCTGGATAGCCATACTTAGCAATTCAATTAATTCACCGCCTTCGGGGGCTACCACTCTTGCACCAATCAAAATATCGGTTTCCTTATTACGTATAAGTTTAATAAAGCCTCTTGTGTCGTTTGCTGCGAGAGAACGGGGTACATTATCTAATGTTAGCTTAGAAACTTCGAAAGGAATATTGAGTGCCGCAGCCTGCAATTCATCTAACCCCGCCCCTGCTATTTGAGGGTCGGTAAATACCACCCAAGGCAATGCAGCATAATTGGTTTTGTTTTCACTGCCGGTAAACGCATTTTCAACAGCAATTTTACCTTCATAGGCAGCAGTATACACAAATGCGGGAGTGTTGGCCACATC
>JAGWPI010000194.1 GCA_028877005.1 Bacteroidota bacterium
CACCACCATAAGTAATCTGAGCATTTAGCGGGTCGGGTACAATATAGCCCGCTTCACCTCCTGCAACCGGATACCAATCGCGAAGGCTAATTCCTTCACCAGCACATCTACTGGCAATACGAACACTGGTATTATCTTGTTGAGCACCATATACATTGTAAGGAAATTCATTATCTAAATTTACATGGTAAAATTGTGCAGTGGGTAAGTTAGGTGTGGTGAAATTTTTACCGCCGTCAAAAGTAATTTGAGGGCCACCATCGTCACCCATAATCCAATTATTGCTATTATTAGGGTTAATCCACATATCATGATTATCGCCATGTTTATTAGCAATTTTTTCCCAATTTTCTCCGCCATCAATTGATTTCCAAAATTCTACATTTAAAACATAAACAGTATTAACATTTTTGGTATCTGCAAAAATTTGGCTAAAGTACCAAGGTCGTTGAGTTAAATCGTTTTTGCTACTGATTAATTGCCAGGTTGCACCACCATCATCTGAGCGATACACACCACTATGTTCGTTTTCCACAATTGCCCAAATTCGATCATGTTGAAGGGGTGATATGGTACAAATAATTTTTCCCTTTAAACCTTTTGGCATTCCCGGATGTTCAGAAAGCAATTGCCAAGTATTGCCACCATCCATAGACTTATATAAACCAGAGCCTTTACCGCCACTACTTAAAGAGTAAGGAGTTCTGTAAGCTTGCCACATAGAGGCATAAATAATGAGGGGATTGATCGGGTCTATCTTTACATCCACACATCCGGTACTATCATTTATGTATAAAATTTGTTGCCATGTATTACCTCCATCATTAGAACGGTATAAGCCTCGCTCTTTATTGGCACCATATACTTTACCAAATGCGGCTACATATAACTGATTGTCATTATTGGGGTTAACGGCAATAGTTCCAATAGCATAGGTTTTTTCTAAACCAATGTGTTTCCAGCTTTTTCCTGCATCTGTTGACTTATAAACTCCATCTCCAAAAGATATGTTATTACGCATTTCTACTTCTCCTGTTCCAGCATAAACTATATTATTATTTTGTTGACCAATGGCAAGTGCTCCCACAGAGCTTGATGTAAAAAATGAGTCGGAAATACATTTCCAAGTATTTCCACCATCAATAGTTTTCCAAACACCTCCGCCTGTTTGGCCGGCATAATAGGTATAAGGATTATTAGGTATACCCACTACAGCTAAACATCTTCCCGAACGCCACGGCCCAATATTGCGCCATTTCATTCCATTGTATAAATTGAGTTCATATCTTGGTTTATCAGTAGTTGTTATGCTGTTTATTTGAGCAGTTATTTTTGTACTATTCAAAAATAATGGTATAAACAGCACCATAAAAGCAGTTGATTTAAGTAGGGACATAATGTTAGTATTGGTTGGGGTTAAAGAAATGATTGTGATACAAATTTCTAATTTAGTATATTTTATCTAATTGATACACTAATTTTTTTGTTTCAACTAATCATTAAGTGCACACTTTTTTGCAGTTAAGCAGTTGGGCAATAATATTAAAGTATTTAAATTTCTGCTGATCTTGCAATAATTTATTATTGGAAAATATAAATAATCAACAAATATTCATTTTTTGAGGGTTAAATCATTAAATGGGTAAATTTTTAAGCCTAGTTGATGAAATTGATTTTTGGGTTTAATTAAAAAATTAGTGTACTTTAGTATATTTATACAATATTTTATTTATTCTGCCGTTTATTAAATTCAAATTAATAAAAGTTTTTACCTATTAGTGCTTTTGCTGAAAGGTATTCTTTTAAATATGATGCTTATAACTGCAAATTGGTTATGAGTATTTTGGATTACAAATTTTATTATTGAACGCATGAATAAGTATTTTACTTTATCGTTCTTATTGGTTTTTATCACATTTGTTTTACTGGGTTTTTCTCCCGGTAAATTTATCCATATATCTAACACAGTTATTCATCATTCGGCACGCTTAACCAATAATCATTTTGATGAATTCTCTTTAACAAACAATACATCCTATACATCTAAATCAACGAATTCTATATCCTATTCTTCTTCTTTTGACAGTGCAGTTGTGCCATTTTCATGCCCTGCAAAATTAATTGTGCAAAATGATACAACAATTTGTAAGGGTGATACGGTTACACTTACTGCCATTAAGCCTGCACATGTAGATAGTGAACCTCCGGGTGTTTGGGTGCTTTTAATTGGTAGTAA
>JAGWPI010000195.1 GCA_028877005.1 Bacteroidota bacterium
AAAATATAAAAATAATTCAACCTTTTTATATCTACAATCGTTAGTAAAGAAAAAATGCATTATGAAAACAAAATTATTTTCCTTTTCAGTTGCAGTATTTTTACTGCTTAGTTCACTTTCATTAAAAGCGCAAAAAACGGTTGTTGCCGTTGCTGCCGGTTCACCGGATCACACCACTTTAGTAGCCGCAATTAAAGCAGCAGGCTTGGTTGAAGCATTAGAAGGGAAGGGGCCCTTTACGGTTTTTGCACCCACCAATGCTGCTTTTGATAAATTACCTGCGGGAACAGTAGCTAATTTATTAAAGCCTGAAAATAAAGCTTTACTTACTAAAATTTTGACTTATCATGTAGTTCCTGGAAAATTAACTGCCAAAGATGTGTTAGCCGCTATAAAAAAAGGTAAAGGTAAGGCTGAAGTAAAAACTTTAGAAGGTGAAATGTTAACAGCAAGCTTACATAATGGTAAGGTAATGCTTACCGATGCAAAAGGTGGTAAATCAATGGTTACTGCTACAGATTTAATGGCTGATAATGGTGTTATTCATGTGATTGATACAGTATTAATGCCCAAATAATTACCCTGTTTAAAAATATAAAAGCAGCCTGATTTAAATATTTAGGCTGCTTTTATTTATGTATGTAATGCCATTATGATTCTTGCATAAATGGATACCCGTAATCAATAGGGGGATTAAAAGTTTCTTTGATGGTTCTAGCACTTAACCAGCGATATAAGTTTAAAATACTTCCGGCTTTATCATTTGTTCCACTAGCTCTGGCACCCCCGAAAGGCTGTTGACCTACTACGGCACCTGTTGGCTTATCATTAATGTAAAAATTGCCTGCTGCATTGCGTAAGCGTTCGGTGGCTAAAACAATGGCTGATCTGTCTTTTGCAATAATGGAACCGGTAAGTGCATAAGGTGATGTGGAATCTACTAAATCTAGCACTGATTCAAATTCATTAGCAGGATATATATATATGGTAAGTACAGGCCCAAATATTTCTTCACATAATGTTATATATTTAGGATCTTCAGCAATGATAATGGTAGGTTGTATAAAATAACCCTCTTTTTTGTTACACTCTCCACCCACTAAAATAGTGGCTTTTTTAGAACGTTTAGCCCCATCTATATAGCTTTTAATTTTATCAAAACTCTTTTCATCAATTACCGCATTAATAAAATTGCTAAAATCCTCTACAGTACCCATTTTAAAACTATTTACGCCGGCAATAAGTTTTTTCTTAATCTTTTCAGCTAAATTAGAAGGTATATATGCTCTGGATGCAGCTGAACATTTTTGTCCTTGATATTCAAATGCTCCACGTAATAAGGCAGTTACTGTTACATCAACGTCGGCAGATTTGTGTACTACAACAAAATCTTTTCCACCGGTTTCACCTACAATTCTGGGATAAGATTTATAGTTGGCCATATTCTTACCAATGGTTTCCCACATATTATTAAACACACGAGTTGATCCTGTAAAATGTACCCCTGCAAAATCGCGATGATTAAAACAAACTTTACCTAAAGTAGGGCCATCCACATAAATTAAGTTAATAACACCATGCGGTAAGCCGGCTTCTAATAATATTTTCATGAATAACTGAGCTGCATATATTTGTGTGTTAGCAGGTTTCCATACCACTACATTACCACACATGGCAGCTGAAGTAGGCAAATTGCCACTAATAGCTGTAAAGTTAAAAGGCGTTACTGCAACTACAAATCCTTCTAATGGCCTGTACTCCATTCTATTGTGCATTCCAGGGGCATTATTGGGTTGTTGTCGGTAAATTTCACTTAAGTAATGAACATTAAATCTTAAAAAATCAATTAATTCACAAGCACTGTCAATTTCTGCCTGAAATGCATTTTTACTTTGCCCCAACATGGTGGCTGCATTTAAATAAGGCCTATATTTTGTAGCCAATAAATCAGCCGCTTTTAAAAATATACCCGCTCTATCTTCCCAAGGCATTTTAGCCCAACTTTCCTTTGCTGCCAAAGCGGCATCAATGGCTTGTTGAACATGTTTTTCATCTCCCATGTGAAAATATCCCAATGTATGTTTTATTTCGTGTGGCGGATGTAATGCTATTTTTTTATTGGTTTTAACTTCTTTATTGCCGATATACATGGGAATATCTGCAGTGTCGGCTTTTAACTCAGCAAGTGCTTTTTTGAGTAATTCCCGTTCTTTACTTCCCGGTGCATATTGAAACACCGGTTCATTAACCGGCATAGGGTAAGAAAATGTACCTAAACTCATAGTGCAATTTTTTAAATATAAAACTGCAAGTTACTAAAGTTGTTTCGTATTATTTGTAACAAAAAAACCAGTTAATGAATTGAAAAATGATATGCTAAATAGTACTTTCTTTGTAGTTAGTGAAAACTATAAAAAAACATCTAACGGCAGCCATTATTAGTGCACAGTTACTGCTGCATTTTATATGGGCTAGGCGGCGAGAAAAGCGTTATGCACTAGCTGTTATAACAGCTATTGAGCTCCAATTTGGTATTCCTATCAGTCCTAAAGTTAAAGCAAAAACCATTACCAGTTACGCTATTTATACTCCTATTGTTTGCGATGCTTTTATGCAAATACATGGGCGTAATACCAATAGAATGGAAAAAAAAAGATTGGTATATTATTTTGTGATGGCTTCTATGTATGACGATTTTTTTGATTATCATACATTAACAATATCTGAAATTGCTGCGTTAACCTTCTCGGGTGATGATTATATACCTCAATCGGATGATCAATACCTAATAAGAGCCATTCATCGGTATTTATTGTCTGAAGTAAAATTAAAAGAAGATTATCTTGGTTTGTTTGAAGCGATGTTTACGGCACAGAAAGACTCTTTACAACAGTTTAATGCTGCTATTACTGCAGAAGAATTGCTATCTATTACTCATCGAAAAGGTGGATTTGCTGTACTGATGTGCTATTTTTATATGGATGAAGTGGGAAATAATACAGAGAAAAATTGCTGGTATTTATTGGGAAGCATCATTCAGATGATTAATGATTTGTTTGATACTTATAAGGATAGTCGTGCTGGTATTTATACATTTGCCAATCATTTTACAAATGTATCTGCCATAAAACAGGCATATACACAGCAGGTGCAACTACTTCAACATGAAATCAATGCTATTCATGCACCTGCAAAACAAAAAAGATTATTTAACTATACAATGTCTGCTGTATATTGTTTAGGTTTTTTGGCTATTGAGCAATTGCAAGCTATTGAAAATAGATATGGAAGTTTACCAAATTTTATGACACTCTCTAGAAAAGATTTAATTATTGATATGGAGCGATATGCTAATAGAAAGCGTTGGATACAACTATTTTTTACATATGGTAATAATCTAACAGAAGTTAAATGAATGTAAATATACTTATATGATTCCAATCGTATTATTTGATCATATTGAATGGAGAAACCAGTTCTACCCATTTTCAGTGAATCGTTCAGTAGCTGATTTACGTTTTGGTATTTTTACTCAGCAAGAGCGTTGGAGAAAATTTGCCGGACAACCTGTTTATATTCAAACCATTGAATCTTTATCTAATTTATATACTTCTCTACCATTAAACAATCCATCATGGTTTGTTGCAGCTAATGTTTTACCTAATACCAATTTATTGAATGCCTTATCTAATTTGCAGTTGGGTAATGTTATTCAAAGTAACCATCAATTAATTGCCTTTTATGGTTATTATCATGATTTTGAAAAAGTGATTCAACAAAAAATTAAAGCACCCATTTCTTCATACACCATAACTAATTCTCTACAAATAATTCAAACTTCTACTGATCTATTTTTAATGAATGCAGCTATTATTGCATCAGATATAGCATTAGTTCGTTCGCTTCAAACAACTATTAACATTGATGATAGCAACCGAATTGATCATGTAGATGCAGTTTTTGTTGCACCCGGGGCAATGGTTAAACATGCTATCATAAATACCTCTGAAGGGCCTGTATATATTGGAGAAAACGCGCTGGTAATGGAGGGTGCGTTATTACGTGGACCAATTGCTGTTGGCGAAGGTGCAGTGATTAAAATGGGAGCCACCATTTATGGTGCCACTACTATTGGTAAGCGAAGTGTTGCCGGTGGTGAAATTAAAAATAGTATTATAATGGATTTTAGCAATAAAGCCCATCATGGCTATTTGGGTGATAGTGTTGTAGGCAATTGGTGTAATATTGGTGCCGGAACCAGTAATAGTAATATCAAAAATAGTGGAGCCCCGGTGGCAGTGTGGAATGATTTAACCAAAAGTTATGGAGCTACTTTGCAAAAATGTGGCGTACTAATGGGAGATTATACCCGTGTAGCCATAAATACTTCTATAAATACGGCTAGTGTAATGGGAATTTGTTGTAACGTTTTTGGTAGTGGCTTACTTCCACGTCACTTGCCGCATTTTTCTTGGGGAATAGAAAAAAAGTATCATTTTCTCCAAGCTGTTCATGATATTATACAATGGAAATCCTTTAAAAATTCTACACTTTCAAATCATGAAATGAATGTTTTGCAACATATCTTTGAGCAATCAGAAATATAACCTATTTTTTTTTCATTTATAATTAATTATTTATTTTATGCGAAAACAAATTGCTGCTGCCAATTGGAAAATGAATTTAAATGTAGAAGAAGCAAAACATTTATTACATCAAATAGTACAAGCACCTTTACAACTTTTGCCGGGACGAGAAGTTATTTTTGCGGTTCCTTTTCCTTATATACCAATGGCTGTTGAAAAATGTGCTGATAATGCCCAATTTTTTATTGCTGCACAAAATTGCTCAAATAAACAGTCGGGTGCTTATACCGGTGAAACTGCCGCATTTATGTTGCAATCGTTAGGTGTACAATATGTTATTATAGGCCACAGTGA
>JAGWPI010000196.1 GCA_028877005.1 Bacteroidota bacterium
TGGGGGCGGGGCAGCGATTTTGCTGAAGTGAAGGTGGATCCACAAAATGAAGACATTGTATATACCGCTAATGTTGTTGTATGGCGTTCGCAAGATGGTGGGCACCATTGGAAAGATTTTAGAGGTGCTCCCGGTGGCGATGATTATCATCGTATTTGGATTAATCCACTTAATCCTGCAATTATGCTAATTGCTGCTGATCAGGGCGCCATAATAACAGTAAATGGCGGACAAACTTTTTCATCATGGTACAATCAACCTACGGCGCAGTTTTATCATGTAAGTACCGATAATGCTTTTCCATATAATGTATATGGCGGCCAGCAGGAAAGTGGTTCTGTAGGTATTGCTTCTAGAGGTAATGATGGGCAAATTACTTTTCGGGAATGGCACCCTGTTGGTGTGGAAGAATATGGTTACGTGGCTGCCGATCCATTAAACCCTAATATTATTTATGGTGGTAAAATAACCAAGTATGATAAACGTACCGGGCAAGTTCAAAATATTGCCCCTGAAGTCATCCGTACAGGAAAATATCGTTTTATTAGAACAGCACCGGTTTTATTTTCTCCTGTCAATCCACATACGTTATATTTTGCAGGCAATGTGTTGTTTAAAACCAATAATGGTGGGGCAAGTTGGCAGATAATTAGCCCTGATTTAACCCGCAGTGAATGGGATATTCCTGCCAGCGTAGGTATTTATACAACTCCCGCACTTAAAACAATGCCTCGCAGAGGCGTTATTTATACAATAGCACCCTCTTATACAGATAGTAATACTATTTGGTGCGGTACTGATGATGGCTACATTCAAATAACGCATAATGGCGGTAAAAGTTGGAAAAATATAACACCGGCTGCTATTACTTCCTGGAGCAAAATTTCATTAATGGATTGCGGACATTTTGATAATAATACGGTATATGCTGCTGTAAACCGTATCCGTTGTGATGATTTACATCCACACATTTATGTTACCCACGATGGTGGAAATACATGGCAGGAAAAAGTAAACGGATTACCCAATAATGAACCAATTAATGTAGTGCGGGAAGATACCAAGGTAAAGGGATTACTATTTGCCGGTTCAGAAAATGCCGTTTATGTTTCCTTTGATGATGGCAACCATTGGCAAAGTCTTCGGTTAAATATGCCCGCTACTTCTATTCGCGACTTGGTAATAAAAGATGATGATATTGTTATTGGTACACATGGCCGTTCATTCTGGATTTTAGATAATATTACTCCTTTAAGGCAAATTGCAAAGCAACACCTAGGCATTACGGAGCCCCTATTATTTCAACCTCAAAACGCACTTAGAATTAGATGGGATATGAATACCGATACCCCGTTGCCGCAAGAAGAGCCTGCCGGTAAAAACCCTCCTGATGGAGCTATAATTGATTATTTTTTACCTGCAAACTTTACAGGTACTGTTTCTTTAACCATTAAAGATGCTTCCGGAAAAGTAATACGTACTTATGCCAGCACCGATACAGCCTATGCCATTCCAAAAGTTAATATCCCCCAATACTGGATTCGGCCTCAGCAAATATTATCTGCCGTACCCGGTATGCACCGTTTTTTATGGGATGTGCATTTAGCGCCATTGCCCGTGCCTCCAGTTTATCCCATTGCTGCTATTTATGGAAATACTGCCCCAATAGCTACCGCTCCTTGGGTTATGCCCGGTAAATATGTTGCTGTATTACAAGTAAATGGTAAAACAATAGAACAGCCTTTTAATGTACAGATGGATCCTCGGGTTACTACATCATTAGCCGACTTACAACATCAGTTTAAAATGGCTGAAGCATGTTACAATATCAGCAAAATTTGTTTACAAAGATTGCAAGCTATTACACAAAGGATGCCACATGAAACGGATGCTACTAAAGCAGCAGCAATTAAGCAACTGAAAGGTTCACCTATGGGTAGAAGGGGAACACAGAATGAAAATACTTATCATGCTATGCTGCAAGAAAGTAGCAACATGATGGCTATATTAGAGGAAACCGATATGCCGCCAACACAAACCATGCAGTTGGCGGTGCAACAGCTAGTTACTAACTTTAACCACCTAGAACAAAGGTGGAAGCAGATTATCCCATAAATGTTTTCAACTTTTAAAAAACCAATTAACATGAGAAAATTATTTGTTTATCTTCCCTTAATGGCCGGCATAGCAATGGCCACAAAGGTACCTGCACAAAAAGTAATGAAGAAAAATGTGCAAGAAACCAACATTGATTCTGTTTATTTTTCGGCATTAAAATTTAGAGAAATAGGTCCATTTAGAGGAGGTAGAAGTGCAGCAGTAGCGGGTAGTTTTACCCATAAAACCACTTTTTATTTTGGAGCCACAGGTGGGGGTGTATGGAAAACAACGGATGGGGGTAGTAACTGGAAAAATATTACCGATAAATATTTTGGAGGCAGTATAGGTGCAGTGGCCATTGCGCCCAGCGATGAAACAATTATTTATGTTGGTGAAGGCGAAAACTCACTACGTGGTAATGTTTCTGAGGGATTAGGAGGTATTTGGCGTAGCGATGACGGGGGACGCAGTTGGAAGAATATTGGTTTAAAGGATGGTCGCCACATTATTCGAATTATTGTAGATCCGAAAGATCCCAATATTGTTTGGGCTGCCGTAATGGGTCATACATTTGGCCCAAATGAAGAACGTGGTGTTTATAAAACCACCAATGGCGGTAAAACTTGGCGAAAGGTACTATATGTGAACAATTTAACTGCTTGCTCTGATTTGGTGATGGAGCCCGGAAATCCAAATGTTTTGTATGCAGGTATGTGGCATGTAGAAAGAACACCTTATAGCATGATTAGTGGAGGCGATGGTAGCGGTTTATATAAAAGTACAGATGGTGGCGAAACTTGGATGAATTTAACAGCAAAAAAAGGATTACCTAAAGGTGCTTGGGGAATAGTGGGTGTTGCCGTGGCACCTTCTAATACCGATAAAATTTATGCTATTATTGAAAATGCCAAAGGTGGATTGTTTGTTAGTAATGATGGTGGCGAAACATGGAGTTTACAAAGCAATGATAATAATATACGTCAAAGGGCTTGGTATTACTCAAAAGTATTTGTAGACCCCAAAAATGAAAATATAGTATATGTATTGAACGTTGAAATGATGCGTAGTAGAGATGGCGGCAAAACTTTTCAGCCCATTAATACACCACATAGTGATCACCATGATTTATGGATAGACCCTGAAGATGGCAATAGATTAATTGTAGCAGATGATGGCGGGGCACAAGTTTCATTTAATGGCGGACAAACATGGAGCTCATTAATGAACCAGCCAACTGCTCAAATTTATCGAGTATCTACCGATAATTCTTTTCCTTATCGCATCTTAGGCGCTCAGCAAGATAATACTACTTTACGTATTAAAAGCAGAACTAACGGCCCCGGTATTGGTGAAGCGGACTGGCAACCTACTGCCGGTGCTGAAAGTGGATATGTTATTGCCGATCCTTTGAACCCCGATATTGTTTATGGTGGCAATTACGGAGGTTATCTTTCTCGCCTCGATCATCGTACCGGCGAAAATAGAGCCATTAATGTTTGGCCCGATAATCCAATGGGCGCAGGAGCCGATGTATTAAAATATCGTTTTCAGTGGAATTTTCCCATTTTCTTCTCTCCTACTAATCCTAAAAAATTATATGCCGCCGGCAACCATTTGTTTGTTACAGAAAATGAAGGACAAAGTTGGCAAATGATTAGCCCTGATTTAACTACCAATGATAAATCAAAGCAGGCCTCTAGTGGTGGACCCATTACCCAAGATAATACATCAGTAGAATATTATTGTACCATTTTTACCGCAGCAGAATCTGCAACAGAACCTAATGTAATATGGACGGGTAGTGATGATGGTTTAATTTACGTAACAAAAGATGGCGGTAAAAATTGGGAAAATGTTACCCCACCCGATGCCGGTAAATGGATGATGTGGAACTGTGTAGAAGTAGACCCACAACAAAAAGGGAAAGCTTGGTTTGCAGGAACAAAATACAAATTGGATGACTATACACCTTATTTGTACAAAACAGAAGATTATGGTAAAACCTGGAGGCGGATGACCAATGGTATTCCTTCTAATTTTTTTACCCGTTGCATTAGGGCAGATAAGGAAAGGCCCGGTTTGTTGTATGCCGGTACCGAGTATGGCTTATTTATTAGTTATAATGATGGCGAAAATTGGCAACCTTTTCAATTAAACTTACCCAAAGTGCCTGTTACTGATTTAACCATTAAAGACAATAATTTAATTGTAGCTACGCAAGGCCGAGGTTTTTGGGTATTAGATGATTTGGGCTTATTACAACAAAAAGATGCTGGCGTTCTGCAAAAATCTTTACATGTGTTTAGTGTAACCGATGCATACCGCTTCTCCGGTGGAGGAAGATTTAGACGAACATTTACCACACATAACAGCAACATGGGTACTAATCCACCTAACGGTGTAATATTTAGGTATTATGTTAAAAATGTCACCGATTCTTCTTCTGTTGCCATTACTATTTTTGATAAGCAGGGCAAACCCATAGAAACCTATGGAACAAAAAAATTACCTGTTGAAGTGAATGAGGGAATGAATGAATTTGTATGGGACATGAATTATCCTGCCGGTAAAAAAATTGATGGAATGATTTTATGGAATGGTACCATTGGTAATGTAAAAGCGGCACCCGGTAAGTACACTGCAAAGTTTAAATATGGCCGCGATTCTGTAGAAGTTCCTTTTGTTATTAAAGGCATACCCGACCAAAATATGAGTCAGGCCGATTATGATGCACAGGTTAACTTTTTATTACAAATAAAAAACAAGTTTAATGAAGTACAAACTGCCATACAACATATTCGGGCATTACGTTCACAAATGAATGATTTTGTTGCCAGATTAGATACCGATAAATCAAAGCTTTTAAAACCTGTAACCGATAGTTTGGGTAAGCAATTAACAAAAATTGAAGAAGCCTTATACCAAACTAAAGCAAAGAGTAGTCAGGATGTATTAAATTATCCCATCCGTATAAATGATAAATTGGCCGGTTTGTTTAATGTAGTTGCCAGTGGATACAATGCACCCAGTCAACAATCACGCGATGTTTATGCCGATTTAAGCGCTCAGGCCGATCATCAACTGCAATTGTTGGATACAATTTTGAAAAAAGATATCCCTGCTTTAAATGTATTGATTAATAAGGAACAACTACCGGTAATTGGTATTAAAGATGAGGAGTAGCGTATAACATTATACCTGCCCATGTTATAATAGAACAGCAACCACGTATATCTAAACACATATTGTTAGAATACGTGGTTTTTTTTGATAGCGCTTCTATTGCTCAATGGCTGCGGGATGGAAGCGGTAGCCCGCAAACGAAGTGCGGACTACAAGCAAACAGCCCGTACTATTGTTGGGCTTAGTGCAACAGCCAATAGCCACTACTTTAAAAACAATTGCCTATTGGCCAATGAAAAACTTTAATTTTACTGCATTATTGAGCAGCAATTGAAACCCCCATGAATGAGCTTTTAGCAGCACTATCGCTACAACTGAGCGGCGAATTGTATTATGATACCACTATGCGTACCCTGTATGCTACAGATGCCTCAGCTTATAGAGAAATGCCTTTAGCTGTAGCTATGCCTAAACACGAGGCAGATATTAAGCAATTAATTGCTTTTGCCCTACGGAATAATACCGCATTAATCCCAAGAACGGCAGGCACTTCATTGGCAGGCCAAGTGGTGGGAAATGGTATTATTGTAGATGTATCTAAATACTTTACCCAAATTATTGAAGTAAATGCAGCTGCAAAATGGGTACGTGTACAGCCCGGTGTTATTAGAGATGATTTGAATTTTTACTTGAAGCCTTATGGATTGATGTTTGGCCCTGAAACATCTACGGCTAACCGTGCCATGATTGGCGGCATGGTAGGCAATAACTCCTGTGGATCTAATTCGGTGGTGTATAAAAGTACACGTGAACATATTATTGAAATAAAAGCTATTTTGAGCGATGGCAGTGAGGCAATATTTGGTGAAACAGATATTGAAACTTTTCATAACAAGTGTAGATTAGATACTTTAGAAGGCCGCATTTATAATAATATTCAACAAATATTGGGCAATGAAGACAATAAAATTGAGATAGAAAAACAATTTCCCAAAAAAACCATTGAAAGAAGAAATACCGGATATGCTATTGATATATTAATGCAAACTGCTCCTTTTGAAACAGGGGGGCCTAATTTTAATTTTTCTGCACTTATTGCGGGTTCTGAGGGTACTTTAGCATTTATAACTGAAATAAAGTTAAACCTTGTACCTCTTCCTCCAAAAGAAACAGGATTACTTTGTATACATTTTAATACAATACATGAATCATTATTGGCTAATTTAATTGCACTTCAATTTGCACCTACTGCCAGTGAATTAATTGATCATTATATTTTAGAATGTACCAAAGGGAACATTGAACAACAAAAAAATCGCTTTTTTGTGCAGGGAGATCCCGGTGCTATTTTAGTGGTTGAATTTAAGAAAGATAACCGCGAAGAAATTACAGCCCTTGCAGCAGCCGTAGAAGCTGCAATGCGCGAAAGAAATTTAGGCTATCATTTTCCCTTATTGTTTGGCGATGATACCAAAAAAATATGGAATCTGCGTAAAGCCGGTTTGGGTTTATTGGGTAATATGCCTGGCGACGATAAAGCCGTACCCGTTATTGAAGATACTGCAGTAGATGTGCAAGATTTGCCGGCCTATATTCAAGACTTTAATGCAATTTTAAAAAAATATAATTTATATGCTGTGCATTATGCACATGCCGGTTCCGGTGAGTTGCATTTGCGGCCTATTATTAATTTAAAAACTGCAGAAGGCAATGCTTTATTCAGAACTATTGCTACCGAAGTTGCTGCATTGGTAAAACAATACAATGGTTCTTTAAGTGGCGAACATGGTGATGGTAGATTACGTGGCGAGTTTATTCCTACAATGATTGGCGCAAAAAATTATGCATTACTAAAACAAATTAAAGCCACTTGGGACCCTCACTACATATTTAACCCGGGTAAAATTGTAGATACACCATCTATGAATTCGCAGTTGCGATATACACCCGGACAAAAAGATCCAAAAGTACCTACTGTTTTTCGCTGGGGTAACCAAACTATTTTACAACATGCAGAACAATGCAATGGATCGGGTGATTGTAGAAAAACACATTTGTCTGGTGGTACCATGTGCCCTTCATTCATGGCAACCCGTAATGAAAAAGACACAACACGTGCTCGTGCCAATATTTTGAGAGAATTTTTAACCAATTCATCGGCCTTAAATAAATTTAACCACAAAGAAATTTATGAAGTAATGGATTTGTGTTTAAGTTGTAAGGGCTGTAAGTCTGAATGCCCTTCTAATGTTGATGTTGCTAAACTAAAAGCTGAATTTTTACAACAATATTACAACGCTAATGGTATTCCGCTTCGTTCAAAACTAATTGCGCATTTTAGCACTATTGCTAAACTTGGTTCACTTTGGCCGAGCTTATATAATAGTATTGTTACCCATCATTTTACAGGTAATATAGTTAAAAAAATGGCCGGATTTTCTATCGGTAGATCAATGCCTACATTATCTAAAATTACCGTACGTCAATGGATGCTACAACAAAATAAACCAACTGCTAATTTGCCAATAACTAAAAAGGTTTACTTATTTTGCGATGAGTTTACCAATTATAATGACGCAAGTATTGGAATTACAGCTATCCGTTTGTTAGAAAAATTAGGCTATACGGTAATAATACCTAATCATGTAGAAAGCGGAAGAGCTATGTTATCAAAAGGTTTATTATATCAGGCAAAAAAAATTGCTCATCAGAATATTGAAATGTTAAGTCCTATTGTTACCAAAGAAACGCCTTTAATAGGTATTGAACCTTCTGCTATACTAACATTTAGAGATGAGTACATTGACCTAGCAGATGATGCACATTGGGAATCTGCCAAAACATTAGCCAAACATGTGTTTTATATTGATGAGTTTTTAGCGCGTGAAATAAAAAATGGCAATATTACTGCTGCTTCATTTACCCAAAAAACTAAGCAAATTTACCTGCATGGGCATTGTCAGCAAAAAGCATTAACCAATTTAAACGATTCTGTAAAAGTACTTTCATTACCTACAAATTATACCGTCAGTACTATACCGTCAGGTTGCTGCGGTATGGCAGGATCATTTGGATATGAGCAGGAGCATTTTGAATTATCTATGCAAATTGGCAACTTGGTATTGTTTCCTGCTGTAACTAAAGCCGATACTGAAGCAGAAATAGCAGCACCCGGTACAAGTTGTCGCCATCAAATTAAAGATGGAACCGGCAAAAAAGCCAAACATACTGTTGAAATTTTATGGGAGGCCTTAGCATAACCAAACACTTTTGTTGTTTTTTTAAGTATTAATATATGAGTATTCAACAAGGCTATAATCAATGGGCAGCACAATATGATACCAATGAAAATAAAACCCGCGATGCAGAGGCTATTGTACTAAAACATTTATTAAAAAATGTTCAGTTTAATAACTGCTTAGAAATAGGTTGTGGTACAGGTAAAAATACGGAGTGGTTACAAACAAAAGCTACCTTTCTGTTAGGTATTGATTTTTCAGAAGCTATGCTGCAACAAGCCGAAAAAAAAATGCTGTTAAGCCATGTTCAATTGTTACAGGCTAATATATTAGAACCGTGGGCATTTGTACAACAATCATTTGATGTGGTTATTTTTAGTTTAGTATTAGAGCATATTGAGCATTTGACTTCTATTTTTACAAAAGCCGCTGCTGCATTACACAAAGGCGGCTACATGTATGTTGGCGAATTACATCCATTTAAACAATATGCCGGCTCAAAGGCAAGATATTTAGACGAGAATGGTTGGCAGGTATTAACTTGTTATATACACCATGTATCTGATTTTATTAATGCAGGCATTGATGCAGGCTTTGAAGTAAATCAGGTATATGAGTATTTTGATGAGGGAGATACTACTTCTATTCCTCGTATTATAGGTATATTGTTTCAGTTACAATAGTAGTTACATCCTTTACTTGTTTTGCTGCTCTATTAATAGTAGGTATAAATGTAGCGCAAAGTATAATGGTTTTATTCATTTCAAAAACATGATAACAATCATAAGTTTTTGCTCACTCTAAACCTAACAATGTAACATTTATCACAAAGCTGCTTTGTTTTATATCCGCACTTTGCAGCGCAATACATAGCCCCGTTTATGTGCCTGTGCCCAAAGTATGTAAACAGCTAAATTTTGTTTTATAAATAACACTATACTATTTAATAAAAAGCAAAAACATGAAGTATGTTATTATTGGTGCAGTTGCAGGTGGAGCCAGCACTGCAGCTAGATTACGAAGATTAGATGAAAAAGCTGAAATTGTTATGTTTGAAAAAGGCAATTATATTTCATATGCAAATTGTGGATTGCCCTATTATATAGGTGATGTAATTGCTGATAGAGATAAACTATTTGTACAAACGGCTGCGGCTTTTACGCAGCGGTTTAATATTGATGTAAGAACTGCAACTGAAGTTACTTACATAGATGTAAAAGCAAAAAAAGTATTAGCAAAAAATTTACACAACGAGGCCATTTATGAAGAGCACTATGATAAATTAGTTTTGTCGCCGGGTGCTGAGCCCCTTCGCCCACCTTTGCCGGGTATTCATTTGCCGGGTATTTTTACTTTACGTAATGTAGCAGATACTGATTTCATCAAAACATATGTGCATGAACATCCATTCGGCAAGGCGGTGGTAGTTGGTGCCGGATTTATTGGCTTAGAAATTACCGAAAATCTTCATGGTTTGGGTATGGATGTCACACTTATTGAAATGAGCCAACAAATATTGGCACCGGTAGACTATCCTATTGCTGCTATTGTTCAACAGCATATTCGTTCAAAAGGGGTTGATCTAAGATTAAATACAGCTGTAGCCGGTTTTGAACAAGTACATCAAAAAATTAGGGTATTATTAAATAACGATGAATCCATTGATGCTGATATAGTTATTTTATCTATTGGTGTAAAACCCGAAACCAAATTAGCTGCCCATGCCGGTTTAGTACTAGGCCCTGCTAAAGGAATTTGGGTAAATGAATATCTACAAACTTCTAATCCCGATATTTATGCCGTTGGCGATGCAATTGAATTTACCAATCCCATTACCGGGCAATCTATGAATACCTATTTAGCCGGTCCGGCTAATAAGCAGGGTCGTATTTGTGCCAATAATATGGTTTTTGGTAATCATGTTGCCTATAAAGGTGCTATTAACACAGCTATTGTAAAAGTGTTTGATATGACTGTAGCTGCCACCGGTACCGCTGCTAAACAATTGCAAAAAGCTGCTATTCCGCATATTGTTTCTACCAATCATAGTGGCGCACATGCTTCTTATTATCCCGGCTCCAGACAAATGACGATTCAAATTGCATTTTCACCTGCCGATGGAAAACTACTAAGCGCCCAAATTGCCGGTTATGAGGGGGTAGATAAACGAATAGATGTATTATCGGCGCTTATTCAACGGGGTGGTACTATTGAGGATTTAGTTGAATTTGAACAAGCATATGCACCTCCCTATTCTTCTGCAAAAGACCCCATTAATATGGCTGGTTTTGTTGCTGAAAATATATTGCTGAAAAGATTGCAAATATTTTATTGGGATGCATTGGACAGTTTAACCACAAACGCTTTGCTGATTGATGTGCGTAATCCATATGAGTTTGATGCAGGACATATTCCCGGCGCCATCAATATTCCTTTAGATGATATGCGAACACGCATGCATGAACTACCCACTAATCAGCCCATTTATTTGTATTGCCAAGCCGGCTTACGTGGCTATTTGGCACAACGTATATTGGTACAAAATGATTTTCATGCAGTTAAAAATTTATCAGGTGGTTATGCCACTTGGCTGGCATGTGCTTTAGAAAAACAATATAAAAAAACAACAGTTACGGTGGAGGTATAATTCATGGGTAGCAGTACAACTGAATGCTTGTAAATGTTATTACTGTATAGTTATGGTAAATGCACAGGCTTGCCCGCCTAATGGGTGCACCCCAATAATTGTAGGTACATATTGAAAATTGCCTTTATTAAAGGGCGTTCCTATGCCTTGCAAAACTATTCTTTGTGCGCCGGTAGTCGTAAAAGTACCATTATAATTAAAGCGAATACCATTTAATGTATCCGTGATTACCGCATAATTACCGGGTACAGTTACATAGGCATTAATGCTAACTGTATTAGATGTGGTTAAAGTACTACCTGCCATATAATTACCTGCAATGCTATAAATACAAGGGGCCGGTGTGCCATATCCCGATTCTAAAACATATACTGCAGCCGGATCGGGTATGTTAACTGTTATGGGAAGTGAACAAGTGGAAGAATCATTGGCTATTGAAAAAAGTAAATTATCCGGCATTAACGGAATACCATTTCCGTTTAATTGTATCATCTGTAAACCGGTATGTGTAAAAGTACCATTTGCAATAAAACTAATACCATCAATGGTATCGGTATGTATGGTATAATTTCCAATACTTGCTACATTGGCTTGAATAGAAATAGTATTGGATGAATTAAGTGCAGTTCCGGCAATATATTTTCCGGTTATTAAAAAGCCGGCACAAGTTCCCGGCGCTCCGGTAAATTGGTAGCGGCTACTTACCGTGCCTTTGGGTTCAAAGTTGAGTGGATAGCTGCATGCTATACTATCATTCAGGGTAAAAACAAATGTGCCGCTTTGTTTGGGTATGCCATTGCCTATAAGTTTAACAGTATACAAACCTGTATCCCTGAATATCCCCGACGCAGTAAACCAAATGCCATTTAATAATTGGGTAGTTAGGTGATAACTGCCGGTATCCAAAACAGTCACTTCAATCAATAACTGATTTGTGGTATCTAACGGAGTACCTACTTCATAATTTCCTTTGAATATATGCCCTTTGCAAGTACCCATTGGGTTTAATGTGGTATAAACAGCAGTATTGGGCAAGTTGCTACCATTGCCGCCTTCATAACTATACTCTTTTGTACAAGTAACCACAAAAAGCAAAGCTGTACCTAAAAGCAACATAAAGGCTGAGGTGAATATAATTGACCGGCGTTTCAATTTTTGAAAATACTTGAAATATACTACAATATGTTTTTTTTGGGTTGAATGGTTATAATAATGAATTATGCTACTACGCGCCATGCCTGCAAATAGATGTTTCGTTATAGTAGAGCCATACCATACCGGCCTTGTTTTTTACCATTCGTAAAACAGTCAATACACAGATCATATCTACCTCTTAACTTCCCTTTATGAATATATTGGGTAATACTATTTGGCTCATTTTTGGCGGCTTCTTTGCTGCATTGGGCTATTTTTTGGGTGGTATAGTACTATGTGTAACGGTTGTTGGTATTCCATGGGGTTTACAATGTTTTAAAA
>JAGWPI010000197.1 GCA_028877005.1 Bacteroidota bacterium
AAGAGATGATTTTATGGAGCAACCCCCTAAAAAATATTTCAGGTTAGCTCCCGGACAAATGGTACGTTTAAAAAGTGCCTATATAATACAATGCAATGAGGTTATAAAAGATACAGAAGGCAACATTATAGAATTAAAATGTACCTATATACCTGAAAGTAAAAGTGGAAATGATATGAGTGGTATACATGTTAAAGGTACACTTCACTGGGTAAGTGTTACCCATGCCTTACCTATTGAAGTTAGACTATATGATAGGCTATTTACTGTTGAAAATGTAGATGGTGCTGAAGGCGATTTTAAAAATTATTTTAATCCACAATCCTTGGAAGTTTTGCATCAGGTATATGCTGAGCCCTCTTTAATAAATGCTAATTTTGAAGAGCGCTATCAATTTTTGCGAAAAGGATATTTTTGTTTAGATAAAGATTCAAATGCCAACAAACTTGTATTTAACCGAACAGTTGGCTTAAAAGATACTTGGGCTAAAGAAATGAAAAAAGCATAAATGCTTTCATAATCAATATAGCCTTAATGAAACTTTATGAATTTATTGCAACAATTTCAGCAAAAATGGGAAAATAACTTTTCATATCTACATCCTACTAACTGTTCACTATTATTAGCAGTTAGCGGTGGTGTTGATAGTGTTGTACTTTTAGATTTATTGTATCACTTGGGTTTTCATTTAGCTATAGCCCATGTAAACTTTCAACTAAGGGATGAAGAAAGTAACAGAGATGAACAATTTGTAAAAGATATTGCAGCAAAGTATCAAGTAAAATGTTTCATAAAACGGGTTAATACTGCAGAATTTGCTGTTTCAGAGAAAGTATCTATACAAGTAGCAGCAAGGAAAATACGTTACCAATGGTTTAGTGAGTTATTGAATGAAGATTATTTTAATGATTATCCTAATAAGCTTATTGTTACTGCTCATCATGCTAATGATCAAATAGAAACCGTTTTATTTCGATTTTTTAGGGGTACCGGTTTAATTGGTTTGCAAGGTATACCGCAAAAAAATAATCAAATTATCCGGCCACTATTATTTGCATATAAAAATAATATACTTAGTTATGCGCAAGAAAATAATTTGCAATGGGTAGATGATTCTTCTAATAGTAGTAGTTATTATACCCGAAATTTTATCCGCTTACAACTAATGCCAATTTTACATCAACATTTCCCTAAAATTGATATTACTATAAATGAAAATATTCATCGGTTAACCGAGGCTGCACAAATTTATCAGGAAGCTATTACAGCTAAATTAAAAAAACTGATGATACCCGTAAAAGATGGCATTCAAGTACCCATTGCATTATTAAAAAAAACAGCCCCATTTCAAACTATTGTGTGGGAATTGGTGAAACAGTTTAATGCAGATGCGCACCAAATATCGGAAATTGTAAAATTGTTAGATGCTCAAAATGGCAGTGTTTTGTATACAGACACACATAGGTTTATAAAGCATCGAAATTGGTTATTCATTCAACCTAAAATAATACAAAATGTTGAGCTGATAGCTATTAATGAGTGGACAGACAGTATCCATTTTGGCAATGCGCAATTACATTTTCAACAATTGCAAACCCCTAAGTATATTCAGTTATCTACAAATGAATTATTGCTAGATGAAGCAACTATCTCCTTTCCGCTTGTGTTACGCAAATGGAAAACTGGCGATTATTTTTATCCGTTCGGGATGACGCATAAAAAGAAAATAAGCCGTTTTTTAGCAGATTTAAAATTGTCATTACCAGAAAAGGAATCTGTTTGGGTTTTAGAAATGAATAAAAAAATAATTTGGGTAATTGGTTATAGAGCTGATAATAGGTTTAAAATAAAATTGAATACAAAAAAGTGTATTAAAATTACTTACCTAAAATAGCCCAATACTTCTTGCACAAAATGATTGATGGGGCTAAATGTGCTTAAAAATCTAGAAGTAATAATTAAAAATACTATACCATAAATAGCACCCCAAAAATGGGCTGAGTGATTGATGCGTGATTGACCGCTTCTTGATAAATATGCTGAAATTCCTAAATAAATAATGCCAAATATAAAGGCAGGAAATTCAATGGGAATAAAGATTAATCCTAAAGGCTGTGTAGGTGCTAAAAAAACAAAAGCAAATACTACTGCCGATACTGCCCCAGATGCGCCTAAACTTCTGTAAGCATAATTATCTGCATTTTTAAAATAGGTGGGTAGTAAACACACTACCAGCGAGCTAATGTATAAAATTAGGAATAGAGGTTTACCTCTATCTCCAAAAATTGTAACAAAAAAATTTTCAATTGCTTCACCAAACATATAAAATGCATACATGTTAAAAGCCAAGTGCATAATATCGGCATGTATAAAACCGCAGGTAATAAACCTATACCATTGGTGTTGATTTTTAATGGCCGGGGGGTAAAAAATAAGCTCATCCATTAAATTTTCATTCGAAAACGCTATAAATGAAACAATACAAGTTACTGCTATAATAATAATGGTAATTGAAATCATACTGTAATTTAAGCCGCTATTTATAATTTATAGATGATGATATTTCTCATTTTTTAGGATAGTGCATGCCCTATACACCTGTTCAGCTAAAATTAGTCGAACCAACATATGCGGAAATACTAATTTTGAGAGGCTCCATACAAAATTGGCACGTTTTAAAATTACATCATCCACACCAAATGCCCCTCCAATTAAAAAAATAATTTTTTTAAGGCCCGCATTGGCACGTTGTTGAATAAAATCTGCTAATTCAACAGATGTAAGTTGCTTACCACGTTCATCCAATAATATTAGATAGTTATCCTGCTGTAGCTGATGCAGTATTTGTTCGGCTTCCATTTTTTTTAAATTGGCAGCACTTAAAGCAGTAGATTGTTTAACGGGTTTCAAAATCATCCATTCCACTGAAAAATAATTCTGGATGCGCTTTGTAAATTCCCCAATGCCATTTTGCACATAGTTATCATGAGGTTTTCCCAGCGACCAAAATTCAATTTTCATGTTTTGATGTTTAATAGGTAGGTTTAATTACTAGGTAAACCAAAATAATGACTATTTAGTGTTTATATTTTTATGATTTCATATCCAATAATCAATACATAAACAAATATAATCATGCCTATGAAAATAAGCACAAATACTGGAATTAATCCCACTAATAAATACAATTTGCTTTTAAATAAATTACTAAAAGTAAATGTATTACTTTGCTCAATCATGCCATTATTATGTGCTTTTAAAAATTTAATTAAGTAAAACTGGTATTGATTAAATGCAGGTTGTAAAACTTGTTCAATAATTAATTGCAAAGAATCCTTGTTTTGAGGCATGTGTTGGTAATAGTAAATTATAAGTGTATTATATTTTTTTCTGGCTATTTTTAAACTATCTAATATTAATCCATCGGCAGTATGAAGCAAATTTTTATTAGAAATGCTATCGAAACGAAAATTGTTTTGTGCAATCATTTTCTGCCAAGATTCATTACTGTGTTTTTCTTTATTGTTATAAGCCGTTTGTAGGAATAATGACCAATTGGCATAAGAAGACTGTAATATATTTTGGCTAATATCATTAAAGCGAGCTTCGCCACTAATAAGTTTACTATATTCTTTATCAATTTTTATGGCAAAGAAATAATAAAAGGTAAATGTAATTACCAGTGTAAATGACAATAAAGCAATTAAGCCTTTTTTAGAAAAAAAAATGGAAGCCATAGTATCGATTTGCGATTTACGAATATAGCCAACATATTTTATCTCAGCTTTTTATAAAAGGTTATTTTGTTTTTTGGGGATGAGTTTATCTGCCTTTTATTTTGGTAACTGGAATTGTTTTTTTATTTGCTGTAAGGCATTTTTAAATGTTTTTAGCTCTTTATTTTGTTGTTGAATAAAGGTATTATCAGCTAATTTTCCCATTACTGCTTCCATTTCTTCATCTGAATCGTACACCATTTTTCTATATGGATTGATGTAATCTTTTTTTCTTGAAAGAAAAATTTGTTCTGTAATCCAAGTTTTTGTTAAAAGTGTTTCGTTCAGTAAATCATTAAGTTTGGTTGCATCTAATTTATTCCAATCTATGTTGTATAATTCAGATAATGATGCCAAAGCATGCATATTTTTTTCAAATAAATACTTCTCTCCTTGTAATTGGTAAAAATCATGTACTTCTTCCCAATTTTTTATGCTACCTTTTTTTATACTTAATAGTAAATCATCAACTGTTTTTTTCGCCATTAATTGTCCACCAACATTTATCCATTCATTTCTAACAACTTTTGGCATTAATTTTTTTAAATGGGCAATACTTTTTATTTGGTTTGTTTTTATCCAGTTTAATAGATGATTGGTGCCATAATAGGCAATCATTTTTTTGTATAGATGATATGCCTGATAAACCTTAATAACCAGGGTTGGACGTTTGGTATTTTCGGCGTTGGGTAAAATAATGGTTAATTGCTCAATAATATTAAGTTGTTTTTGCTCCAATAAAAATTTGCCTTGCTCTATGCATGCCACTTTATTGTTATCAATGTTGGCCTCCTTATTAAAATAAGCTTTACCTGTAATATATTGTAAAGTTTCAATGGCTTGAAACATTTCATTAATTGTATCCGGTGCTAAGAAATCATATTCTAAATATTGAATTTTTTCTGTTCTTTTATCTCTATCAATATATTTCCAACTATTTCTAGCTAAAGCGTACATGTTATACATAAACCAATAACCCGGCATAATTACCAATTGATTCTTTTCGTTATCAATGCTTACCAGGGAAAAAGGGAGTGTAATATTTAATTCTGCAGGGTAATCACCTTTGGCCAAAATGGTGTAACTGGCAAATTTAGAATTATGTTTTAAGCTAACACATAAACCAGGCCAAAAGCCACGTCCCATTACCATTTCTCCATCGGCCCCTCTTGAATTGTGGTTAGAGCCAATAGTTGCACCTGCGGCAATATTACTTTGCCCCATCAACAATGCAGCACATAGAAATGAGTTATTGTGGTGTTGCTCGTGAGCGGGGAAAATGAGTGAATTTAAAACCTCGCAACAGGAAATGGTAGCATTATTACCTAAGTATGAATTAATGAGTCGGGCACCATATTTTAATTGAGAATGAGATGCCATAATAAACCTTACTGCTTTAACCCCATAAAATATTCTGCAGCCATAGCCAATAATACCGTTCACTAGTTCACAGCCCTCACCAATTTGTGTTTGACCTTCTTTTCCGGAGTTAATAGTTAAATTTTTTAATTTATTTGCGCCTTTTATGTAAGCATCTTCACCAATCCAAACATCTTTTAAAATTGCACAATTTTTTATCACTGTTCTACTGCCTACCTTTCCGTAGTAACCTCTTTTTTGATTAAATTGTTTTTCAGTAAAGTTTTTAAATTGTTGCAGCAAATCAACATCATTTCTGTATTTGCTCCATAAATAGGCATCTCCGGGTAGCATGCCGTTAAAAGGAATAACACTTCGGCCTCCATTCTCATTACAAATTTCCATCCATATTCTAATGGATTCATCTTCTCCCTCTTTTACAATACCATTTCCAAATTTTGCATGGTTTGTGGTAACCATTTCATTAATGTTTGCCAAAATACATTCATTGCCAATAATGAAATGTGAAAGATAATTTACATTATCAATTACAACATTATCTCCAATATCGCAGCTAATTATAATGGAGTTATATAAACCAACAGGAATGGTTAAATCGCTAAAGTTTAAGCATACAGGTTCTAATTTACCAATTCTTACTAGTCCAAAAAATTTACAGTTCTTTACTAATTCCGGATTAAAAGCATCTGATACCAGAATATTATTCCAATCATCACTTGTATTTCTGTTTTTTACTAACGCTTCAATTTCATAAGCAGTTAATGTTCTATAAGTTATGCCACTTCTGTTTTGGGTGTTACGTAAATAATATTCGTTTTTACCTTTGGGTAAAAATTGAGTAGGAATAAAATGATAACCCAATTGTTGCATGGGTATTTTTTGAATATTATTTTCAGGCATTTTTTACATTTTAGAGTTTACTTTTTTATTCAACTGTAACGCTTTTTGCTAAGTTGCGTGGTTTATCTACATCTAAACCTTTTGCAATACCCACATAATAACTTAATAATTGAAGTGGTATTACACTTAATAAAGGTGCTACTATTTCATCTGCATCTGGTACAAACATAATATCATCTGCCATACTTGGAAGTACATCATCACTTTCACTTACAACTGCAACAATGATGCCTTTGCGTGCTTTAATTTCTTGTACATTACTTATTACTTTTTCGTAGTACCTATCTTTTGTAGCTACAAATACTACAGGCAGTGTAGCATCAACCAAAGCAATTGGTCCGTGTTTCATTTCTGCTGCAGGATATCCTTCCGCATGTATATATGAAATTTCTTTTAATTTTAAAGCGCCCTCTAATGCAACAGGGAAGTTGTAACCGCGTCCTAAAAACAGAAAGTCGTGAGCGTCTTTGTATTTTTTTGCAATTTGTTCAATGTGGCTGGTATCTTTTAAAATTTCTTTTACTTTTTCTGGTATAGAAGCTAATTGGTGCATTAATTCTAAGTAACGTTCATGTGTTATGGTTCCTTTAGCTAAACCAATTTTGAATGCCATCATGGCTAATACTGCCAGCTGACCTGTAAAGGCTTTGGTACTAGCTACACCAATTTCCGGTCCTGCATGTGTATAGGCTCCTGCATGGCTTAAACGCGCAATACTGCTACCCACTACATTTACAACTCCAAAAATAAATGCACCTTTTTCTTTTGCATTTTCCAATGCTACTAAAGTATCGGCAGTTTCCCCACTTTGTGAAATGGCAATAATTACATCTCCCTGATGTATGATAGGATTTCTATATCTAAATTCACTGGCATATTCTACTTCAACGGGAATTCTACATAATTCTTCAATCATATATTCTGCAACAAGACCTGCATGCCAGCTGGTACCGCAGGCAACTATAATAATTCGTTGCGCTTGTGTAAGTGCTTCAATGTGGCTTTCAATTCCGCTCATAATAATTTTACCGGTATCGGGTAATAAGCGCCCCCTTAGGCAATCATGAATAGTATCGGGTTGTTCATGGATTTCTTTTAGCATAAAATGCTCGTAACCACCTTTTTCAATTGCTGCTAAATCCATATCTAACTGGGTTATGAAAGGGGTTTGTTTTTCATTTCCCAAATTTTTTAAAGTAAGCTCATCTGCTTTAACAATGGCAATTTCATAATCGTTTACGTATACTACCTCTTTAGTATATTCAATAATAGGAGATGCATCGCTAGCTAAAAAATGTTCTCCTTTACCTATTCCAATTACTAAGGGGCTACCTTTTCTTGCCGCAATAATTGTATCAGGATCATTTTTGTCTACCAACAAAATACAATAAGCACCAACAATTCTTTTTAAAGCAATTCTAACAGCCTCTTCTAAGCTGCAGTTGTTCTTTTTTTGAATGTCTTCAATAAAGTTTAGCAATACCTCAGTATCTGTATCGCTATTAAAATGATAACCTTTCTTTAATAATTCATTTTTTATAGATACATAATTCTCAATAATGCCATTGTGAATCATGGCAAGATTACCATTATTGCTTACATGTGGATGTGCATTTCTATCGCTGGGTTCGCCATGTGTAGCCCAACGAGTGTGGCCAATTCCAATGTGTGCATGCACATTTTTGCCTAAAGCAGCCTCTTCTAATTCAGATACTCGGCCTTTCTTTTTGTATACATTTAATTCGCCATTATCTACCAATGCTATTCCTGCGCTATCATAACCTCTGTATTCTAAACGTTTTAAGCCTTTAATAATAACCGGGTAGGCTTCTCTTTTTCCTATATAACCAACAATTCCACACATAGTAATCGAATTTAAGATGAGCCTGCAATATCCTAAATTTTCAGCGAAAAACTTGTATGTTTATATATAAATACTACATTGGTATGGTTACAACCTTCCCTTTTCATGAAGCTATTAATTTAGAAACTGAACGTGTACAATTGCGATATTTGGAAACTTTTGATGAAGATAATCTGCGTATTTTCTCGCAATATGAACCTGAATTATGGCAATATTCTATTCAATCGGCTGCAGGTAAAAATGCTCTAAAACAGTACATTGATGTGGCTTTAGCTGATAAAAGTGCTGCAAAATCATACCCTTTTATTGTGTTCGATAAAAAGCAGCAGGAATACGCAGGTTGCACTAGATTTTATGATATTCAAAATATTCATGCTACCTTACAGTTAGGCTATACTTGGTATGGAAAAAAATTTCAAGGAACCGGTATCAATCTTCATTGTAAATATTTGATGTTATCATTTGCTTTTGATACCCTACAATTTGAACGAGTAGAAGCAAGAGCAGATATTTTAAATGCACGGAGTATTGCTGCTTTAAAAAAAATAGGATTCATAACG
>JAGWPI010000198.1 GCA_028877005.1 Bacteroidota bacterium
TTGGCTTTTGTTGGTGGTTAATAATACCTTGCAGGTGCATTAGGCAACTCATATCCGTACTTACAATATAATTGGCGTTTGTATTTAAGGCATTGGTAATTTTTTGATCGCCCATAGCAGCGCTAATGGGTTCAAACTTAACGGCAAAAGTGCCGCCAAATCCACAACAGGTTTCAACGTCATTCATTTCAATTAATTCTAAACCTTTTACTTGTTGCAGTAGTTTTCTGGGTTCTTGTTTTAAACCACATTCCCGAAGTGCGGCACAACTATCATGGTAAGTAACCTTTGCAGGAAAACTGGCGCCAATGTCTTCAACCTTCAGAATATTTACTAAAAAGTCACTAAATTCATATGCAATTGTTGCTAAATGGTTTACTTCATGGTGTAAAGAGGTATTTTCAAATAGTTTTGGATAATAATTTTTTACAAAACCAATACAACTGGCACTAGGCGCTACCACATAATCCTTTCCTGAAAAATCTTGAACGAACTTAGTACATACTTCTTTTGATTCACCCCAAAATCCTGCATTAAAAGCCGGTTGTCCACAACAGGTTTGGTTAGTATTATATTGAACTGTGCAACCCACTTTTTGTAATACTTTTACCATGTTAAAGCCCACTTGCGGAAATAGTTGGTCTATAAAACAAGGTATAAATAATTGTATGTTCACGGCTTATTATTTAATATCAAATTAAAATTGCTGACTTTGAATTTTTCTGTTTAAGTCAATCATTTTTATGGCAGTTATTGCTGCTTCTTCACCTTTATGGCCATGTTTGCCGCCAATGCGTTCCATAGCTTGTGTTTCATTATTTACTGTTAATACGCCAAAGATTATAGGCTTATTAATACTCATATTAAGTTGTAGGATACCTTCTGTAACATATTGGCATACATAATCAAAATGCGGAGTATCGCCTCTTATAACAGTACCTAAAGCAATATAGGCATCGGGAACATTAACCGTGCAATTGCTGTGTTGTTGAATGGCAAAAGGAATTTCAATGGCACCGGGAACAGATATTATTTTATAACCTATATTGTTTTTGCGAAGAATATGGGTACATCCTGTTTCTAATGCATCAACAATGTTTGCATTCCATTCTGTTTTTACTATTAATACAAAGGCATCCTTTATTGTAGGGATGCCTTTGTGCAATGATGAATTTGTTTCTGTTGCCATTAGTTTATACTTAAATCATTTTTTTCAATGCTTAATCTATAAATATATTTATCTGCTTGTAAACCTTTATCGGTTTGTGGATATTTATTTTTAATTTCTTTATACAATTCAATGGCGTCTTTTGTTTTGCCTAATGTTTCACTTAAAAGTCCGGCTCTAAAAAGATACTCAGACGATGAAAAGGCATCTTTAGGAAAAGTGGTACCAGCTTTTTTATAATCTTGAACAGCATCTTCATTCTTTCCTAATTCTGCTTCTGCATCTGCTAAAGCTCCAAAGGCTGCCATTTGAATTTGCGGTGCATCGGTTTTAAATTCTTTTAAATATTTAACGGAATTTGTAAAATCGCCTATTTTTAAGTAACTAATACCTGCGTAATATTTTGCTAAATTAGCAGATTTGGTGCCATCGTAATTTTTAATAATGTACAATACTCCCTTATTAAATCCATCGCCGTTTAATACCAAATTAGATGAATCTTGCGCAAAGTATTCTTGTGCTTTATAAATTAGTTCTGCTGCTTTTTCCTCTTTTGGTTTTACAACATATTGATTATAGCCATACCATCCACCAACTATAATAATGATGGCAATAATGGCTATTGAAATTTGTTTAGCATGTTTATTCCAAAAATATTCTGCTTTTAATAAAGGGTCTTTTTCAACATGTGTGTGTTTTTGATCACTCATTCTATTTGTAGGTTTAATTTTTATGGAATGCAATTTATATTAATCAATATCAAAGACGTAATTATCATCTACATAAACATCTTTATAAACTTCACTATCATCGGGATAGGGGCTTTCTTCTGCAAATTGAACAGAAGCTTCAACTACCTGAGCAATTTTAGCATCAATAGCATCAATTTCTTCTTGACTTGCTAACTTATTGGTTAAAATTGTTTGTAAAACTTTATGTATGGGATCTTGACTTTTGTATTCATCTACTTCTTCTTTAGTACGATATTTTTGCGGGTCTGAAATAGAGTGACCTTTATATCGATAAGTTTTCATTTCCAATAAAGTAGGTCCACCACCTTCGCGAGCACGTTTTACTGCGCGGGCTACGGCTTCATGCACATCTTCAGGTATCATACCATCTACTTTATCACCGGGCATATCATAACTATCGGCTAATTTGTAAATGTCTACCACATTTGAAGTACGCTGAACGGAAGTACCCATGGCATAGTTATTATTTTCACAAATAAAAATAACGGGGAGTTTCCATAGCATTGCCAAATTAAAAGTTTCATGTAAAATTCCTTGGCGAGCAGCTCCATCACCAAAAAA
>JAGWPI010000199.1 GCA_028877005.1 Bacteroidota bacterium
CAGTAGAACCTTATTGGCTAGTCCTTTGGTTGCAGCAGCTGCTGCAGTAACCGGCATTGTTACCGATCCAAGAACTTTAATGCAATAACCTATTTACAAATATTTAATTATGTCTTACGATAAATTTACTGTTTTAAAAAGTACGGCTGTTCCCATGCCAATGGAGAATATAGATACTGATCAAATTATTCCTGCTCGATTTCTAAAAGCAACAGAAAGAACCGGTTTTGGCGATAATCTCTTCCGCGATTGGCGTTACAATGCAGATAATACACCAAAACAAGATTTTGTATTGAATAACACCTTGTATAGCGGTAAAATTTTAGTGGGTGGCAAAAATTTCGGAAGTGGTAGTAGCCGCGAACATGCTGCTTGGGCTATTTATGATTATGGTTTTCGTTGTGTGGTTTCAAGTTTTTTTGCCGATATTTTTAAAAATAATGCTTTAAATATAGGTATTCTGCCTGTGCAAGTGAGTCCTGAATTTCTGGAAAAAATCTTTCAGTCTATTGAAGCTAACCCAAAATCTGAATTTATTGTTGATTTGAATGCTCAAACTTTTACAATAGTAGCAACTAACCAAGTGGAATCATTCGATATTAATAAGTATAAAAAAAATAATATGCTGAATGGTTTTGATGATATTGATTACTTACAATCTATTAAGCCGGCTATTCAGGCATTCACTGAAAAAAGCTTTTATTAATTGGTTCAATATAGTTGCACCTGTTTTTTGCAACCAGAAAAGAGTGTTATTGTATGCATGAAAAAAAATTGCGACGAATTGAAATAATGGATACTACCCTTAGGGATGGGGAACAAACCAGTACTGTTTCTTTTTCTGCATCAGAAAAACTAACCATTGCACAATTATTATTAACGGAAGTAAAAGTTGATAGAATTGAAATTGCTTCAGCACGAGTTTCTGAAGGTGAATTTCAGGCAGTAAAGAAAATTACACAATGGGCTAATGAAAATGGCTATATAGATAAAATTGAGGTGCTTACTTTTGTTGATGGTTCTACATCAATTGAATGGATGATAGAAGCCGGTGCCAAAGTAATGAATTTACTAACCAAAGGTTCGCTGAATCACTTAACCCATCAGTTAAAAAAAACACCACAGCAACATTTTGAGGAAGTAGCCAATGTAATAAATTTAGCAGTCAATAATAATATTACTTGTAATGTATATTTGGAAGATTGGAGTAATGGTATGCGGCACTCAAAAGAGTACGTTTTTGCATATCTCGATTTTTTATCCCATCAACCAATTAAGCGAATTTTATTACCGGATACCCTTGGTATATTAACACCTGCTGAAACTAAGGAATATATTTCGGCAATAGTTCAACGTTACCCAAATATACATTTCGATTTTCATGCGCATAATGATTATGATCTTAGTATTGCCAATGTTTTAGAAGCCGTAAATGCCGGTGCACATGGCTTGCATTTAACAGTAAACGGAATGGGCGAGCGAGCAGGTAATGCCCCGTTAGCTAGTGCTATTGCCGTTTTAAACGATTATGTGAAAGATGTAACTACAAACGTGGTAGAGAAATCTTTATATACAGTAAGTAAATTAGTGGAAACATTTTCAGGCTTTCGCATTCCTGTTAATAAGCCCGTTGTTGGTGAAAACGTTTTTACTCAAACGGCAGGCATACATGCTGATGGTGATAAAAAAAATAATCTTTATTTTAATGATTTAATGCCTGAGCGATTTGGTAGACAAAGAAAATATGCATTGGGAAAAACGAGTGGAAAGGCTAATATTGAAAACAATTTGCAACAATTAGGCATTCAATTATCTGATGATGATTTAAAAAAAGTAACCCAACGTATTATTGAACTGGGTGATAAAAAAGAAGTAGTAACCCAATCAGATTTACCCTATATTTTGTCTGATGTATTAGACAGTAATTCCATTGAAGAAAAAGTACACATTGAAAATTACGTACTTACACACTCCAAAAACCTACGCCCTTCTGTAACCCTTAAAATTAATATGGAAGGAGAAATATTTGAGGAACATGCACAGGGTGATGGTCAGTATGATGCATTTATGAATGCATTAAAAAATATTTATGCTTTAAAGAAAATGGAATTACCCCAATTAACTGATTATGCAGTTCGTATTCCCCCGGGAGGTAAATCAGATGCTTTATGCGAAACCATTATTACTTGGAAGTATCATCATCGTGAGTTTAAAACCCGAGGATTAGACAGCGATCAAACGGTATCGGCCATAAAGGCTACTCAAAAAATGTTAAATCAAATTTAAAGCCGATATTTTATGGCGAATAAACACATCTTAATAGTTCCCGGTGACGGGATTGGTCAGGAAGTTACTGCTGTTGGAAAAAAAGTATTAGATGCCATAGCAAAAAAATTTAACCACCAATTTACCTATGACTCTGCTTTAATTGGCCATATTGCTATAGAAGCTACCGGTACCCCATTGCCGGAAATAACTTTACAAAAAATGAAGGCAGCTGATGCCGTATTGTTTGGAGCTGTAGGCCATCCTAAATATGATAATGATCCTACTGCAAAAGTACGCCCGGAGCAGGGTCTATTAAAAATGCGGAAAGAATTGGGCTTGTATGCCAATATACGTCCTATTAAATTATTTGATGAATTATTAGACGCATCTAGTATTAAGCCGGAAATTTTAAAAGGTGCTGACATTTTGTTTTTTAGAGAATTAACAGGGGATATCTATTTTGGCGAGAAAGGCAGAAAAAATAATGGAGATACTGCTTATGATGTAGCTGAATACAGCCGCTATGAAATTGAACGTATTGCCAGAAAAGCATTTGAGGCTGCTTGTAACCGCAAAAAAAAGTTGTGTTCTGTTGATAAAGCTAATGTAATTGAAACAAGTCGCTTATGGCGCGAAGTAGTACAGCAAGTGGCAACCGATTATCCCGATGTTGCTGTTGAACATCAATTTGTAGATGCTACTGCTATGTTACTAATTAAAGATCCTAAACGTTTTGATGTAGTTGTAACTGCTAATTTATTTGGTGACATATTAACGGATGAAGCTTCACAAATTGCCGGTTCAATGGGTATGCTTGCATCTGCCTCTATTGGTGATGGCACCGGCGTTTATGAACCTATTCATGGATCGGCACATGATATTACCGGTAAGGGTATTGCTAACCCTTTGGCTTCTGTGTTATCTGTTGCCTTAATGTTAGATATTTCTTTCGGTATGCTGTCAGAGGCTAATGCAATAATTGGTGCTGTTGATGAAGTTTTAAAAGCCGGCTATAGAACACGTGATATTGCAAATGCTGCTACAGTAAGCAACAAAATTTTAGGTACAGAACAAATGGGTAATGAAGTTTTGAAGTATTTATCTGCTCTATAATTCTGATATGTTATTTCTTTTCCAAAAAAGTGATTAATCCCACAGTTATTTTATGCTATGTTGTTTCTAAAAATTTTACCCAAACATAAATGTCTTCTATTGTATTGTTTTTAATAGCTGCTTTATGCTGTATGCATTCTAAAAAAAAGTTATTTTTTTGTAATACTTTCATAGATGCCATATTTTTTGCATACACATAAGCTTCAATTCTTGAATATTTTTTTTCTTTTTCAATAATGGATAACAATATTTTTACCGCTGCCGTTGCTATTTTTTTACCCCAATAGGCTTCGCCGATAAAATATCCAATTTCAGTAACATGTCTACGCTCATATTCTTGTGGTACAAAACCAATACTTCCTACTATTTCATTATTTACCCATATGGCATAATTCTGACAAGGTTGTTTGTTTCCATGAATGTCAATCCATTTTAATGCATCATTAAGGGTATAGGGTTGCGGAAATGAATCTCTTACTTGGTCAAAAATATTTTTATTATTAGCAATTTTAGCTAAGAGGATTGCATCTTTTTTTTCCCATTTTTTTAAAAATATTTCCTGCATACAATCAGTTAATAGTAAAAAATTATTTATTCTTTTATATCAAGCTTAATTTTCTTGGGTGTCTATTCTCCTCTTTAAATAGTTGGTATAATCAGGTAATGCTAATTCGTAGGTTTCATGCATAAATGGTGATGTCATAATAAAATCTGCAGTAGCTCTGTCACAAGCCATTGGTATATTCCAAGCTACACAAAGGCGAAGCAGTGCTTTTACATCACTATCGTGGGGTTGTGCTTCCATTGGGTCCCAAAAAAATATCATAATATCTATTTCACCGGTGGCAATCATGCTGCCAATTTGTTGGTCGCCACCTAAGGGTCCACTTAATAATTTTTTTACTGGTCTATCTAGTGCAGCTTCTATTAATTTTCCTGTAGTTCCAGTAGCAATTAATTCATGTTTGGCTAAAACGGTTTTATTATATTCAGCCCAAGCCATTAAATCAGCCTTCTTATTATCGTGTGCTACTAATGCAATTCTTTTTCTTTTTGCTAATAGTCTAAACTCTGTCATCTTATTTTATTTATTTGGTTTGAAGGTACAATTTGGACTCATACTTTGTATGGGTTTATGTAAAAAAAGCCATCTCCCAAAAGGGAAATGGCCTTACACTTACTAACCTGTTAAATCCAAAAAAATTATGCTTTAGCAGTTACTGGTTCTGCGGGTATTGCTGATTCTAATATTTTGGCACGAATTTTTGCTTCAATTTCATTAGCTAATTCGGGATTGTCTAACAATAATTGTTTTACTGCATCTCTTCCTTGGCCCAACTTATTGCTGTCATAGCTAAACCAACTACCACTTTTTTGTACAATACCTAGTTCAACACCCATATCAATAATTTCTCCAATTTTACTAATGCCTTGTCCAAAAATAATATCAAATTCTGCAGCACGGAAAGGGGGTGCCACCTTGTTTTTTACCACTTTCACTTTCACTCTGTTGCCTATGGCTTCATCGCCATCTTTTATTTGTGATATCCTGCGGATATCTAAACGTACGGATGAATAAAATTTCAGAGCATTACCTCCGGTAGTTGTTTCAGGATTTCCAAACATTACCCCAATTTTTTCCCGAAGCTGATTAATAAATATGCAAATGGTATTGGTTTTACTGATTGTAGCGGTTAATTTGCGGAGGGCCTGACTCATTAAACGAGCCTGTAATCCCATTTTGCTATCGCCCATTTCACCTTCTAATTCACTTTTGGGTACTAAAGCAGCCACAGAGTCAATTACTACAACATCTAAAGCCCCAGATAAAATTAAACGATCGGCAATTTCCAGCGCTTGTTCACCATAATCAGGTTGAGAAATTAAAAGATTATCTACATCAACACCTAATTTTTGTGCGTATACACTATCAAAGGCATGTTCGGCATCAATAATGGCACAAATGCCTCCTTTTTTTTGGGCTTCTGCAATAACATGTGTAGCAATAGTGGTTTTACCAGATGATTCAGGCCCATAAATTTCAATTACTCTACCTTTAGGTAACCCACCAATACCCAATGCAATATCTAATCCAATTGAACCGGTAGAAACGACTTCATTTAATCTTTCCGGTTTTTCATTCATCATCATAACACTGCCTTTGCCATAGTCTTTATCAATTTTATCCATGGTAAGCTTAAGCGCTTTCAATTTATCTGCATTACTCATAATTGGTTATTTTCTCTCAAAATTAATGATGCCACGAAGTTATAGAAATAAAATTACACACACTAATAATTTTAGCAAAAAAATACTAAAAAAGTTACTTAAATGCCGATTTTTAAATTTTAATGATTTTGCTTGCAGGGCTAACATATTTACCCTATCTTGTTGCTAGGCTGTTGTTATAGCACCGCCAATCTTCTAAATTTTATATCCTTCCATTTTTTATTTACCTAAAATTGCGGCAATAATGATAAAAATACTTCTTGGTA
>JAGWPI010000200.1 GCA_028877005.1 Bacteroidota bacterium
GTGCATGGTATTTTTTTCGAATAAAGGGCAAGAGTTCATCAAATATAAATTTATGATATAACCCTGCTTTATCACCCCTGCCCAAATAATCAGCACTGTATGCGGTACCATATTCGCGTTTCCGCTCTTCGCCACAATAAATACCCACACACAATAAGGGCATTAATTTATTTTGGGAAAATAATTGGTTTAATTGCTTCTGCAATGCCATTTTAATTAAATCCTGCCCATCATTCACCAATAACAAGCTCACTTCTTTCAACGTATGAAATTGAGGTGGCATGTAACTATCCACTATCACCTCTCTTTCCAAATATTGAGAAAATAAGGTGCTTTGTTCTACAATTACTTCGGTGGCGTGTTGAATGGTTTCGGTTGGCATATCTTCAAAAATAGTGTATCTAAATCTGCCTTCCCAAATTTCCTTTAAATTGGTTCGTTTTCAAGTTGAATATCAAATAAAATATAATTTGTTGAATCATTAAACCAGGAATAATTTTAGCATACCCCCATCCAAAAAAAATAAAAGCGAAACAATGTTGTTACTGTATTCAAAAATTTACTTATTTTAATGGTAGCATCGTTAACTCCATCACTAATATATTTTATACAAGTATTTTTAATCAAATAATTTTTCAAATTTTACATTATGAAAAAAATAGGTATATTGTTTGGAAAAGAAAGAAGCTTTCCCGAAGCCATTATTCAACGCATTAATAGCAAACAAATTCCCAATATAATTGCCGAACCGGTTCATATAAGCAAAGTAATACAGGGCGAAGATGCAGGTTATAGTGTTATAATTGATAGAATTAGTCAGGATGTACCATTTTATCGCGCCTTTCTAAAAAACGCTGCGTTATGTGGTACTGCAGTTATTAATAATCCGTTTTGGTGGAGTGCAGATGAAAAATTTTTTAATAATTGTCTGGCTACAAAAATAAATGTCCCCGTTCCTAAAACAGTTATTCTACCCTCTAAGGAATTGCCAGATGATACGACAGATGCCTCGTTTTCTAATTTGGCTTATCCGTTAGACTGGGACCATATTTTTAGTTATGTAGGATTTCCTGCCTATATGAAACCATTTGCCGGCGGAGGTTGGAAGCATGTTTTTAAATTAGAAAACAAAGCAGAATTTTTTGAAAAATATAATACCACAGGGCATTTGGTAATGCTATTGCAGGAAGAAATTGTGTTTGAAGAATACTACCGTTGTTATTGTATAGGCGGAAAACATGTGCGTATTATGCCTTATGAACCACGCAACCCACACCATTTACGCTATGATGCCCATTTTAAACCATCGGCAGAAAAACTGCAGGAAATGACTGAAATAGTACTCCGTATTAATCAATATTTGGGATATGATTTTAATACAGTAGAATTGGCAATTCGTAGCGGTGTACCCTTTGCTATCGATTTTTGTAATCCGGCACCGGATGCAGATAAACAAAGTGTGGGTGAAGAAAATTTTGAATGGGTAGTTGAAACAGCTGCCAACTTTGCCATTGAGCGTGCACAAATACAAGAAAACGGAAAAGACAATTTAACCTGGGGTGAATATTTGAAAAGAAGCACTACCAAAACAAAACTATTTTAACAGCATTAACCGGGTAATTTTTAATGATTTAAATGCACCTTATGCCATCTCTTAACTTTCATCAATTTACATTAGGTATTGAAGAAGAATACATGGTAATAGACCCTGTTACCAGAGAGTTGAAAAGCCATGAACAAAAAATTGTTCAGGAAGGGCAAAAGCTATTGAAAGATAAAGTAAAAGCAGAAATGCACCAGGCCGTGGTAGAAGTGGGAACCGACATTTGCAAAAATGCAGCAGAAGCTTTGGAAGATGTAGCTTCACTGCGCGGCAATATTGCTGCTATTGCAAATAGTATGGGTTTGGGAATAGGTGCAGCAGGTACCCATCCCTTCAGCCACTGGAACAGCCAGTTAATTACCGATCACGACCGTTATCATCAAATAGTAAATGAATTGCAGGAAGCAGCCCGTAGCAATTTAATTTTTGGGCTGCATGTACATGTAGGTGTTGAAGATAGAAAAATGGCCATACATATTGCAAATAGTGCCCGTTATTTTTTACCCCACGTGTACGCTTTAAGCACCAACTCGCCTTTTTGGGAGGGCAGGTATACCGGCTATAAATCATTCCGCTCTAAAGTTTTTGATAAATTTCCCCGAACCGGAATACCCGATCATTTTCAAAGCATTGAAGCCTACGAAGCTTATGTTAATCTGTTGATTAAAACCAATTGCATCGATAATGCAAAGAAAATATGGTGGGATGTAAGAGTGCATCCCTTTTTCAACACGGTTGAGTTTCGCATTTGCGATGTGCCATTAAAAATAAAGGAAACCATTGCCATAGCTGCATTATTTCAGACAATTTGTGCTAAATTGTATTTGTTACGTACCCAAAACCTCAACTTCATTTCATACCAACGTGCATTATTGAATGAAAATAAATGGCGGGCAAGCAGGTATGGGATTGACAGTATGCTGATTGATTTTGGTAAAGAAACCGAAGTACCTACCCGACAACTGATTATAGAATTACTCGATTTTGTAGATGATGTAGTGGATGCATTAGATGCACGTGAGGCTTTGCA
>JAGWPI010000201.1 GCA_028877005.1 Bacteroidota bacterium
AAACATGGTAATTACGGTGCCACATCAATTAGCGGCGCATCAAATGTAATGGAACAATTAGGTTATCGGTTTAAAAGTGATACAGCTTCTTTGCAAAAAGAATTAGAGACGGCAAATATTTGTTTTTTACATGCACCTTTGTTTCATCCTGCTTTAAAAGTGGTTGGGCCATTACGTAAAAGTATTGGTGTTAGAACCTTTTTTAACATGTTGGGGCCCATGGTTAATCCTGCATCACCTGCTTATCAGTTGGTGGGTGTATATAATTTAGAAATGGCTCGGATTTATAATTACCTTTTACAGCAAACCAATAAATCTTTTACCATTATCCATGCATTAGATGGATATGATGAAATTTCATTAACCGGCGACACAAAAATTATTACAAACAATGGGGAACAAATTTTAACTCCACTTCAATTAGGAAAAAGACTGGTTCAACCCAATGACATTTATGGCGGAAATTCAGTAGAAGAAGCAGCTACAATATTTTTACAAATTTTAAAAGGCGAGGGCACTTGGGCACAAAATGCAGTGGTTTTGGCTAATGCTGCAATGGCATTATTTGCTACAAAGGCATTTGGTAATTATGAGGAAGCCTATGAGGCAGCAGTAGTGAGTTTAGAAAGTGGTAAAGCTTATCAAACTTTGCAGCATCTCATTCGTTTACAATAATAAAACCACTAAGTTATTTTAATTGAAGCTATAATTTTTTTATAATGAATATTTTAGATACCATCGTCGCTCAAAAAAAAGTAGAAGTAGAAAATGCAAAAAAACATAACAGTATTTCTGTATTACAAAAAATGCCTTATTTCAATAGGGATACTTTTTCTTTAAAAAATATTTTAAAAGAAGGCATTTCAACAGGAATTATTGCTGAGTTTAAGCGTAAATCACCTTCAAAAGGATTTATTAATGCCAATGCTAATATAGTGGATGTTACCAACAGTTATGCGCAGTTCGCAGCCGGTATATCTGTTTTAACCGATACCTCTTTTTTTGGTGGTTCATTTCACGATTTACAAGAGGCTCGCGTACAAAAGGTTCCTATTTTGCGGAAAGATTTTATGATTGATGATTATCAAATATATGAAGCAAAAGCCATAGGTGCCGATGTAATTTTACTTATAGCAGCTTGTTTATCTCCCAAACAAGTAAAAACACTGGCAAAATTGGCCAAGCAATTAAACTTAGAAGTATTATTAGAAATTCATTGTGCTGATGAACTGCAACACATTTGTGATGAAGTAGATATGGTGGGTGTAAATAATAGAAATTTAAAAACATTTAATGTTAATATTGAAACATCTTTACAACTTATTACACAAATTCCGGCCCACAAAATTCCCATTACAGAAAGTGGCATTACAAATGTGGAAACTATCTGTAAATTAAAAAAAGCAGGTTTTAAAGGGTTCTTAATGGGTGAAAACTTTATGAAAAACGCTAATCCGGGTATGGCATTTTCGCTCTTTGTAGAACAATTAAATCAAACATCATGCGAATAAAAGTATGTGGCATGACGGATTTAAACCAAGTGCGTCAATTAGATGAGTTAGGAGTGGATTTCTGTGGATTTATCTTTTATTCAAAAAGTCCTAGATATGTATTAAATCATAATTCTACTGAGTCTATTAAAAAAGTTAAAGGCTCTATTAATAAAGTAGGTGTTTTTGTAAATGAAAAAGAAGATGCCATTTTAAAACTAGTAGATGATTGTGGTTTATATTTAATACAATTACATGGTGATGAAAGCCCAAGAACCTGCGAAAATTTATCGAATTATGTTACCACTGTTAAAGCTTTTAGAATTAGTGATCAGGATAATATTTTATGGAAAATTAAAGACTATCAGGATGTAGTAGATATGTTTTTATTTGATACTGAAGGAGTGGGGTATGGGGGTACCGGAAAAAAATTTAACTGGGAAATGTTAAAAGGTTTGAACATTAGAAAGCCTTTTTTTTTAAGTGGTGGTATACAACCCAATGATGTAGCTCAACTAGCACATTTTATGAACGATAATGTATCAAAAGATTTATTTGCCATTGATATTAATAGTCGTTTTGAGGTAGCCCCTGGATTTAAAAATGTACCATTAATTAAAGAATTTGTAAATAATATTAAAAAAATTAAAAATAGTTAATTATGAAGCCTGAAAACAACACCAAGCAATTGTACACCCATCCGGATGATAATGGTTATTTTGGAATGTTTGGTGGTGCTTATATTCCC
>JAGWPI010000202.1 GCA_028877005.1 Bacteroidota bacterium
GAATTCCATTGGTTCTAAGGCTTTAAATCTTGCTAGGTTTCTTCAATGGGACATTAAACAAGTCAACAACTCTGGATCTAACGTTTCTTTCGTTATACCCTTCTATTTTTTCCACAACTACATCCAAACCGTCGTACCAAAAGAAAATTTCGAAAAATTGGCCGATTCGAACACCGATGAATCGACTGCTGTTACTATTTGTGCTCAAATCAGAGAAGCCATTTTATCTGGTTCGATCCCTTCTGATTGGAAGCTTATAGATCAAGTTGAAACCTTCATGAATGAGTGGAAATCTTCAATTTCGTTTAAAGAGTCAGCTGGTCGTCCTTTCTATGCTGACGGAGCAATTTTCAGATCATCTACCAATTGTGAGGATCTTCCAGGATTTCCTAGTGCAGGTTTGTACATCAGCGAACCTTTAACCGACTTATCACCAAAACAGATTGAAACGGCAATTTTGAAGGTTTGGGCTAGTGTGTATCTGGAAAAGGCCTATTTGCCTGCTTTACACGAGCATGGTTTTGAAAAGATAGGTGTATTTACAAGATATGATAATGATACTGCTACCGATAAAAGAATATACCTATTTATACCCAATTCATCTGTTCAAAAATTACTATTATTAGATGATGTAATTTTAAAAGATGTTCATCTTCAAAAAAATGGCAGCAATTATTTGCAAGCTCCATATAACATGCCACCTTATGAACGCATTGAAACAATTGTATTAAGTGCATTTCAAGACCATCCGTTATTTAGTTTACCCACATTAAACGGACCGCTAAAAGATCGCATATATGAATTAAGGAGTTATGAAGGTTCCAATGAAACTTTTTACCGCCAAAAAGTAAAAATGTTTAACCAAGGAGGTGAAATTGGTATTTTTAAACAACTTAACTTTAATGCTGTGTTTTATGCAGAAGTTTTATCAGGCTGTCATATGCCCGATTTAATGTACATGACCACGTTTAACAATATGGCCGATCGTGATGCTCATTGGAAATTATTTGGTGATAGCCCGGCTTGGAAAACTTTGTCTGCATTACCCGAATATCAACACACGGTATCTACTGCTAACATTTATTTATTACACCCCACAGATTTTTCTGATTTTTAAACTTTCATTTTATTATAAATAAAAAAACCTGAGATAATTATCTCAGGTTTTTTATTGAGCTATAACATTCAGCTATTTTAAATACTTTTTAAACCAATCCAAATAACGAACCAAACGATCTACCTGATAAGATGGTTTGACAATACCATGATGTTGCCCCGGATAAATAACCAACTCAGTAGGGACCCCTATTGATTTTAAGGCTTGATACATTTGCTCTGCACCAATGGTAGGTACGTTAAAATCTTTTTCACTTGCCATAAATAAAGTTGGCGTGGTAATTTTATTAACATGGAAAAATGGATAAGATAAGGCTAACCACTTTTCAGGATGCTCCCAAGGTTTGCCCAATTCTGTTTCATATTGTGTAATATATTGATCAAACCCATACATGCTTAATTGCAGTGAGCTTCCTGCCCCACTGGCTGCCGCTTTAAAGCGATTATCTGTTGCAATGGTATAATTGGTTGAAATACCCCCATAACTCCATCCCCCAATACCCAGTCGGTTACCATCAATTTTCCCGGTTTTAATGAGATAGTCAGCTGCACCGATAATATCCATAACTTCTTTATTACCCCAGTCGGCATATATAGCTTTAATATAAGCCAATCCACTACCGTTACTACCCCTGTAATTAACACCTACAACTGCAAAATTTCCTGCAGCTAGTATTTGTCTGGTAAAATCAAAAGCATAATCATCTTGTGCTACAGGACCTCCATGAATATAAAATATTGCAGGCAACTTCGAGGCTTGCTCTATACCGGGCGGCGTAAATAGTAAGCAGGGAACTTTTGTACCATCTTTACTGGTAGAAGTAAACCCTTCAACTTTCGCTAATGCTAATGATTGCATCCAATCATCATTCATATGCGTAACTCTATGTATGGCATTATTTTCAATTACAACCACTTCATAAGGATGATAAGGATCACTCCACAATGCAGCCATTTGTGATTGGTTAGCACTCATATTTAATCTATCTAAACAAAAATCTCCCTCAATAATTGGTTGAATTTTTTTAGTAGCTATCTCTACTTGTGCCAGATATTTTTTCCTATTATCTGTAACCAAACAATATATAAATTTACCATCTGCAGCCCATTGCGGAGCAGATACTGGGCGGTCTATATTAGTAGTAAGCAACTGCGGTTCTCCCCCATTTGCAGATACTATGGCTAAAATATTTTGGCCATACATGGTAAATGGCAAATTGCTGCTAGATTGCAAGTAGGCAATCATTTGTCCATCGCTACTCCAAACCGGACGTGTATCGCTACCGGGCCAAGTAGTTAACTGTGTAGGTTTAGCACCTTTTACAGCATCCATAACCCATATATCAGTATTATCATTTTTATCTGGATCTGCTGTTCTATTACTCACAAAAGCAATACGTTTACCATTTGGACTCCAGACAGGCATCATTTCATCAAATAACCCATCAGTTAATGTATCTAATTTTTTCTCATTTATACTATAAATATACAAATGTGTATGTCTATTATCTAAATAACCCGATTGATCATCTTTAAAATGATATCGGTTAATAACAAATGGTTTACGAGTTTTAGAAGCAGCAGTATCAGAGAAATCTTGATCTTGCATACTAATGAGTATTTGTTTTCCGTTAGGGCTCCAAACATATTCCTCCAATTCGCCCTTTAAATGGGTAAGTTGCTTTGCTTCTCCACCCCTCCTGTCTAATAACCAAATTTGAGCAGCAGTATTTCCCATTCTGGAAGAAAGAAAAGAAAGGTATTGCCCATCCGGACTCCATCTTGGCATGTATTCGGCTTCAGGTGTATTAGTTAACTGAATAGTTTGATGCCCATCCCAACTTACCATCCAAATGTCTGTATTTCGCTTATCTTTTGCACTATCAGCAGTACTAACGGTATAGGCTATCCATTTTCCATCGGGTGAAACCTGAGGGTCTGACACATTCAACAATTTATAAATATCTGTTGGTAACAATGTTCTATTAGCAGGGATCTGTGCTAATGAAGTGATGGTGATGGGTACAAAAACAATCCAAGAGAAAATCCATTTTTTCATGTGCAGAATTTTAATATGTTTAGAAAGAATTAATAGCCCACATTCATTGAAGTATAGGTTCTATTGTGCTAAATACTATTTTAAATGAAGAGGGTATTTTAATCGTAAATATATTACAAATTAGGCTTACAATTTTACCACTCATATAAATTCAATCAGAACAAATAAAATAAATGGAATAACTTTCATTTTTAAATAATGTCAAATGAAACAATTTACTTTTATTCTGATTAGTACCATATTCCTATCTGTACAAATTTTTGCACAACCGTTGTATATGCCCCGAAATATAAAAAAAGCTTATACACAGAATACACGCTCTGCCAATGGAAATCCCGGAGTGCATTATTGGCAAAATACAGGAAACTATTCCATTCATTTGAAAGTAACGCCTCCTTCCAAAACGGTTTACGGTTCAGAAAATATTAATTATTTCAATAACAGTCCCGATTCATTAAACCATTTAATTATTAAATTAATTTTAAATATACATAAACCCGGCGCATTGCGTAATAATGATGTATCACCTGATTATTTAACATCTGGCGTGCATATTGATAAAGTTATGGTGAACGGGGAAACAATAGATTGGGAAGAACCTGATTTTCATAGCACTTGGCAAGCACTGAAACTATCAAAAAAACTACTACCTAAAGATTCAGTTCAACTACAGTTTGATTGGCATTTTGATGCGTCTGTTCAAAGTGGTAGAGAGGGAATGATAGATTCTAGCACTTTTTTTCTTGCTTACTTTTACCCACGAGTAGCTGTTTATGATGATTATAATGGATGGGATCGAACAGATTTTACCGATCAACAAGAATTTTACAATGACTTTAATAACTATCAATTACAGGTAACTGTACCTAAAAATTTTGTGGTATGGTCAACCGGTGTATTAAACAATCCGAATGAAGTACTCACTGCTTCTACAGCAAAAAGATTAGAAGTTGCACAGCAAACTGATTCAACCACTACCATTGCCAGTTTGCAGGATATGTTACAAGGAAAAGTAACCCAACCCAAGATCAATACCTGGAAGTTTAGCGCGAATAACATAACTGATATGGCTTTATGTATTAGTGACCATTATGTTTGGGACGCTGCTAGTATTTTAGTTGCACCTAACCGTGAAAGGGTGAGTGTGCAAGCTGCATACAATGACACGGCAAAAGATTTTCATCAGATGGTTAATTTTGCACATCATGCCATTGAATGGTTTTCGAAATATTGGCCTGGGGTAGCATATCCTTTTCCTAAGATGACGGTATGCCAAGGATATGCAGATATGGAATACCCAATGATGGTAAACGACGGTACTAATGACGATCCAATTTTTTCCAGATTTGTAGCAGAACATGAAATTGCACATACATATTTCCCATTTTATATGGGAATTAATGAAAATCGCTTTGGGTTTATGGATGAGGGTTGGGCCACTACTTTTGAGTACTTGATTGGACAGCATGATTTAGGCGATAAAACAGCTGCAAATTTTTATAAAAGTTTTAGAATAAGGAGTTGGATAAATGATGCAGCAGCCGAAGAAGATATACCCATTATAACTCCTGCTAATATTTTGCGTGGAGTTGCCTATGGTAATAATGCATATGGAAAACCATCATTAGGTTATTTAGCTGTAAAAGACATGTTAGGGGATGAAGTTTTTAAAAAATGCCTGCATACTTACATGAACAATTGGCATGGAAAACATCCTATACCATGGGATTTTTTTAATACTTTTAATCATACATCTGGGCAAGATTTAAATTGGTTTTGGAACAACTGGTTTTTTACCAATGGCTATATTGACTTAGCAATTAAAAATGTTACTCAATTCAACAAAGGATATACTGTTAGTATTGATAATATTGGTGGATTTGATGCCCCTTTTGATTTAATAATAACTTATGCAGATGGCAGTTCAGATATTTTACATCAAACTGCTTTGATTTGGAAAACAAACCAACAAAATAGCACGGTTACTATAACAACCACCAAAACAATTAAAACAGTGAAGATAGATGGTAGCATATTTATGGATGCCAATTACAAAGACAATATTTGGGAGTTGAAATAAAAAAAGCCTGTGTTTAAAAAAACACAGGCTTAGCATTTTAAACACAATTATTATTTTTTTTCATTAAGCTCTTTTTTTGGCAACTTTTTTTGCTTTAGTGCCATTTGATGCTAAAATTGCATCAATAGCTTTAGAAAATGCAGATAGTGAAATGGCATCGGTATAACGCTCATCATTTAGAAAAAAAGTAGGAACTTCTTTTACGCCTTTTTGCTGACCAAAGCTGATATCGCCCCTAACCTGCCAACCAAAAGTTGAGTTCATTAAATCATCTAAAAAAACTTTACTGGTAACACCGGCCTCACGAGCATAAGATTTTAAAGTAATAGTACCTAAATTATGCCTATTTTGAAACAAAAGGTTATGCATAGGCCAAAACTTACCTTCTTGTCCGGCTGCAATTGCCGCCTCACCGGCTTTTAAAGCACGTTGGTGAATATTGGTTAAAGGAAAATGTCGAAAATTCAGTTTCACATCATCCGGATATTTTTCCAACACTTGTTTTACTACTTCATTCGCTGCAGCACATGCATCACTTTCATAATCACCAAACATCATTAAAGTTACAGGAGCAGTATCTTTACCAACATATATATCTTTAGGTTCAATAATTACCAGTACTTCCTTCGGTTTCATTGCCATTATTAATCAATTTAAACGATAAAAAAAGAATCAAATACAGTTTATTTTACTGAATTTTGGCCGCAAAGTAGCATAATTAACGCAAAAACAATCAAATAGTTTTTTTATTTATTATAACTATTCATTTCTAAAAACTACTACTCCATCAAATACATCAACTAATACGGGTTTTTGTTTATCTACTTCCCCGGCTAGAATTTTTTTACTTAACTGATTAACAATTGCCTTTTGAATTAGCCTTTTAAGTGGTCGGGCTCCAAATTGGGGATCAAAACCATTTTCGGCCAGATAATCAATTAAATAATCACTAAAATCTATATGTATACCATTATTGGCTACTAAATCCTGTAAATTTTTTAACTGAATGTTTACAATTCCTTTAATATCATTTTTCATTAAAGGCTGAAACATGATTACCTCATCTACTCTATTTAAAAATTCGGGGCGTATGGTTTGTTTTAACAGATTTAGCACTTCTATTTTGGTCTTCTCAACTACTTCTTCTTTATTCTTTTCAGTTACATTTTCAAATGCATCTTGTATAATCTGGCTTCCCATGTTGCTCGTCATAATGATGATGGTATTTTTAAAATTAACGGTACGACCTTTATTATCAGTTAATCTACCGTCATCTAACACCTGCAACAATACATTAAACACATCGGGATGTGCTTTTTCAATTTCATCCAACAATACAACAGAATATGGTTTTCGCCTAACTGCTTCTGTTAATTGTCCGCCTTCGTCATAACCCACATAACCCGGAGGTGCACCTACTAAACGAGAAACAGTATGCTTTTCTTGATATTCACTCATATCAATCCGAGTCATCATATTTTCATCATCAAATAAATAATCTGCTAATGCCTTAGCTAATTCAGTTTTACCAACACCTGTGGTACCTAAAAAAATAAAAGATCCAATAGGCTTTTTAGGGTCTTGTAAACCTGCGCGACTTCTTCTTATAGCATCGGCCACAGCAGAAATAGCTTCTTCCTGTCCAACTACTCTCTTATGTAATTCGTCTTCTAAATTCAACAATTTTTCTTTCTCGCTTTGCAGCATTTTAGTTAAGGGTATTCCGGTAGCTTTGGCTACAGACTCAGCAATATCTTCTGCATCCACTTCTTCTTTCAATAACCTTTTTTCAGGAGAAACCTCATCTAATTCTTTGGTAAGTTGCACTATTTGTGCTTCCATTTCTTTTATTTTACCATAACGAATTTCGGCCACTTTACCATAATCACCTTCACGTTCAGCACGTTCAGCTTCTAATTTTAAAGACTCAATGGCAGCTTTGGCATTTTGTATTTTTTCAACAATTTCTTTTTCTTGTTTCCACTTTGCTTTCAATGTATCACGCTCTACGCTTAACACGGAAATTTCCTGATTCAACTCTTTTAATTTAGTCTCATCATCTTCTCTTTTAATGGCTTCTCGTTCTATTTCTAATTGCCGAATATTTCTTTCTAATTTATCTAATTCCTCGGGCATAGAATTCATTTCCAATCTTAATTTAGCAGCACTTTCATCAATTAAGTCAATTGCCTTATCAGGTAAAAACCGGTCAGTAATATATCTATTGGATAATTCAACTGCTGCAATAATGGCTTCATCTTTTATACGAACATGGTGATGTGTTTCATACCTATCTTTTATACCTCTTAATATAGAAACAGCATCTTCAACACTTGGCTCATCTACCATTACTTTTTGGAATCGACGTTCTAAAGCTTTATCTTTCTCAAAATATTTTTGATATTCATTTAAAGTGGTTGCACCAATAGCTCTTAATTCTCCACGGGCTAATGCGGGTTTCAAAATATTGGCAGCATCCATTGCCCCCTCACCGCCACCGGCACCAATAAGTGTATGAATTTCATCAATAAATAAAATAATTTCACCATCACTTTCTGCCACTTCTTTTACCACACCTTTTAATCGTTCTTCAAACTCACCTTTATATTTTGCACCTGCAATTAGTTGTCCCATGTCTAAAGCATAAATAATTTTACTCTTTAAATTCTCAGGCACATCACCATTCACTATACGCATAGCTAAACCTTCTGCAATGGCAGTTTTACCTACACCCGGCTCACCTACTAAAATGGGATTATTTTTTGAACGGCGCGATAATATATGCAAGGTTCTTCTAATTTCTTCATCCCTGCCTATTACCGGATCTAGCTTACCATTTGCGGCCAATTCATTTAAGTTCTTAGCATATTTTTGAAGTGTATTAAATTGTTGGTTTTGTGTTTGAGAGTTAACGCTAGCACCCTTGCGTAATTCTTTTACGGCAGATATAAAACCTTTTTCAGTTAATCCTGCATCTTTTAAAATTTTTGCAGCATCATCATTTACTTGCAATATTCCAAGTAATAAGTGCTCAACACTTACAAACTCATCTTTAAATTGCTTTAAAGATGCATTGGCTTTTAGCAATGCATTATTTAGTTCTCTTCCTAATACCTGTGCCGGTTCGGTTCCCTGAACCTTAGGCAATTTAGCAATACTTTCATCTGTTTTGTTCAATACAAATGAAACATTTACATTATTTTTTTTCAATAGATAAGCAATAGAACTGTCTTCATCAGTTAACAATGCTTTTAATAAATGATTGGTTTCAATATTTGGATTACCGGCATTAAAAGCTAATTGCTGAGCTGCCTGAATGGTTTCTTGTGCTTTTATGGTGTAATTACTCAAGTTCATATCTATATAATTTATTTAATTTTAACAAAAAAGGCAATGGTTTGTAAAAAGTTAAACCTACTTACTAAATGCCTAAATCAATATTTGTTTTCATTATATTCACAAATCATAATCCAAGCATAAATTATGGAAAATTTGGCATTAAAAATGGTTAAAACCTGCTGTAAAGTCAGCCTATTTATTGGAGTACTGCTATTCTTTCAGGTTGCTTATGGACAAAACCAATTTGAGCCCTTACAACAAGAATTGAAGGTTGCCCAAAAAGCATTAGGCAAAAACTACGTTTGCATGGTATATAAAGATGGGAAAATAGCATTTAAGCAAGAAGAGGGCGATTTAAAAACCAATACGCAAATACCTATTGCAGGAAGTAGTAAATGGTTAACTGCAGCTTTGGTTATGACATTTGTAGATCAGGGAAAACTGAACTTAGATGATAAAGTAAGCATGTATTTACCCATATTTGCCACTTACGGAAAAGCATATATTACTATAAGGCAATGTCTTAGCCATTTAACCGGCATACAAACACCCATAGGTATTGGAAATGTGCTACAAAAAAACAAATTTGCTACTTTAGAAGAGCAAGTAAATGCATTTGCATCGAAAAGAGAAATTCAAGATAACCCCGGTGTAGCATTTCGGTATTCAAACATAGGTTGCAACATTGCAGCACGTATATTAGAAGTAATTAGCAAAAAACAGTTTGATCAATTAATGGCAGAGCGCATTTTCAGACCTTTAAATATGCGTAATTCTTCTTTTTACAGTAATATAGCCGTAAACCCATCAGATGGAGCCATTACTACAGCTGCCGATTATATGAACTTTTTGGCAATGCTTTTAAATAAAGGTGTTTTTAATAACAGAAGAATATTAAGTGAAAAAGCTATTGAAGAAATGGAAAAACCCGAAACCAATTTATCTATTATTCAATATGCCCCACCATTTGCTAACGGGTACAATTATGGCTTAGGGGTATGGATAATTGGCAGCAATACAAATGGCACTACTACGGCTGTTGCATCTCCGGGTGCAACAGGTTGTTATCCTTGGATAGATAGATGTCATCAATATGCAGCCCTTATTTTTGAAAAAAATCAAAACAACGAACAAATGAGGGAACCATATGCAAACATAAAAAATACGATAAATCAAATATTTGTGGAAAATTGCAACCCTTCAAACTAAATATTTTTTTTTCAAAACAACCTGCCCACGATCATATTGATACATTGCATTGAAAAAATTCATTAAATCATTGTACCTAGATGGAGGCCAACTTTTTTTAATGCTTGTTTGATAACGAATCATTACTATTTGTTGTTGCTGATAAATGAATTCTATAGAATACTCACCAAAATCTGAATGAATACTTTGTGGTTTCGGCAATGACTCTAATTCATAACCGTTAGGCACTTGAATATATAAAGTATCTTTTTGAATAAAATTTTCTTTTAATGCTATAGGATATTTCCTACCCTCATCAGGCTCTAATTTTAACTTCCATTGATTAAAAATATTAGGATGTAC
>JAGWPI010000203.1 GCA_028877005.1 Bacteroidota bacterium
AATTCTTGCATGGGGAAAAATGAAGTACTGTCTTGAATAGGAGTTTTATTATCTGAAAGTTGTTTTTGGTGGCTTTTACAACTGTAGTTAATAATAACTGTGCCCCATATTAACCAAATAATCATTGCATATTTCATATTACAAAAGTATTTGAAACACTTGTAACATAAGTATACAAACATTTATTATAACTAGGCAAAAAATTAACGAATGGGTTGGGTAAAACCTATTTTCAAACCATAATCCCACCTAAATTCTTTAATGGGATATAAATCATTATAAGTAGGGAAATGTTGGTAACGTACTTGTGGGCCAATAAACCATGTTCTGTTGGTGGTTTTATAGGTAAAGTTTAAATCAATACCTGTATTGGCATTCCATTTTCTGAAGAAAGATGCACCATTGGTGTAGTACTTATAGTCGGTAGAAAGTAAATAAACATTTTTATTGAGCGTAAGTGTGGGTTGGAAAGTAATACTAGCATCTATCCCCATTTTTCTATCCGGGAATAAACTCCATTGTAAACCCATGGGCATAGAAATTTGATATAATTTATTATCTAACTTGGTTGATTGAAATCCACCTGCATTACTGTAACTAGAGAGCATATTTACAGAATCTAACTGGTGATTGCGAACATATGAAATGGTGGCAATATTGTAAGGTGCCCAATAGGCATCAATGTAATATTGACGAATATTAAATTGAAGGCCTGTTTTAATTTGCAAATTTTTATTTAATCGATATAAAATAGCACCACCTGCTTCCATTCCTAATGCGGGTTTATGGTGTACTACTGCATTAACATTACCGTTCACTATATTGCTAGTAGTATTAGCAGGACTATTCAAAGCAAATGTGCTTAGCGTGGCATAATTCAATCTTTCTTGGTTGTCTTCTAAATTGCGATAACTAATAGATGGGGTAATGTATAATTGATAGGAGAAACGTTCAATTTTATAATTGGTATATTTACGCTTTGAATATTGAGTGGCTACTTTGGTTAATCCATTATTTAAATTACTATTTATTTTACTTTTTTGATCTAACCAAGCAAAATTTGGGTGTAGTATTAAATTATTGCTTCCTGCATAATAATTGGTATTGCCGGAGGGGTAATTATTATTTTTAATGCTTTCAGTATTCATCAATTCACCCATCTCTCCATTGCCATTTATGTGTTTACTAATGATATAAAAATTTTGAATTTCCTTGTTCAAGTTGCGGTTACTTACTACATCTGTATTAGTAATAATAGGAACCTTAATTGTATTTACAATGTTGTAAATGGTTGTATTATCGGTTTTATTAACATGCCGAAGTTTGTTGATTGTTTTATTAGTAAGCACAGTAGGATTAATGCTTTGCTCTAATAAATTATTTTTTACCTCGGTATGCAAATTGCTAGCAGTGGTAACAGCATTGTTGGCTACAAATGAATTGTTGGTCAATGATTTTATGAATATGTTTTTAGGGGGATAGTTATAAATGGTTGTAGCGGTTAATGCTACAATAATAAAAATGGCAATAAAGGTTAGCGCTTTCCATGAGCCTTTTCCATGTATTTCTGTGCGAATATTTTCCCATATATGCTCAGATGGGTACATGCGGTGGTTTTTTACCTCATCCTGCAAAAATTGCTCAAATTCATCATATATGTGAAAATTGTTATCCATTATACCCGCGCTTATTTATTGAAAGCTGCCAGCCAGTTGTATTCTTGCTTTGGGCTGTCAACAATTTTCCTTTTAATTAAAATAGTTTCCAACATAGTTTTGGCTCTTGTATACTGACTTCTACTTGTACTTTCTTCAATGTCTAACATTTCGGCTATTTCTCTGTGACTATAACCTTCTAATGCATATAAGTTTAAAACAGTTCTGTAACCTACCGGCAATTGTCTGATGCACTCTATTATTTGTTTTCCTTGTAAAATAGAAGGAATTGTTTCTTCTATGGTATGCAAGTGTGTAGCTTGCGTAAGTTCAACACTTTCATTAAATTTTTTATTTTTCTTTAAAAAATTAATGCAAGTATGAACCATAATTCTTCTTATCCATCCCTCAAATGCTCCACGGTTTTCGAATGTATTCATTTGTGTAAACACTTTAATGAATCCTTCTTGTAACATATCTTCTGCATCTTGCCTATTATGTGCAAACCGATAACAAACAGATAGCATTTTGGGGCTATATCTGTTGTACAACTCACGCTGTGCAATAGGATCATTATGCATACATCCGTTGATTATTGCCTGTTCTGTCATTGCGGGATAAATAGTTACCCTTAAATATAGGACATTTTGAATTTTTAAATGCTGCTTGTAACATTTTTTTCTTTTAAAAGCTGTATTCTATTTAACCGTTTATCCTTTTTCTTTAAAAAAATGTAGCACTTATCTTGCATAACATAAACAGAAAGTTATATTTGCAACAATGTAACAAAAATTTATTGAAAAAGCAGCGCATCATATCGTTTAGCTCGGCAGTTTTATTGTTGGTGATTATGTTATTAGCCAACATGCCAAAGCAATGGTTACATAACTGGATAGCCAAGCATACAGATATGCCTGCTTCTATTACCGCCCCCCAAAATGGACCTATTCTACATTCAATTGGATATAATTGTGATGTTAATAATATGGTGGTAGTAATGCCATATGAACCTGCAGCCATTCAAATATTCTTGTTTAAGCTACCCCAATTTATTAACACACACTTTGTTTTGAATGAACCTTTTTATTCTTTGAATAATCATTCTGTTGCCACTCGAGGTCCTCCTAACCAATACGCTTGTTCATAATATTTTATTAAACCTATTATTCAAACGAATAAATTTTTTATGTTGAAAAAGCTATTAAAGGCATTCACGCATTATTTTGTTGTATGTATTATATTTCCACAATTTTCCAAAGCTAATGTAATAGAAACGGGGCAGGTAGTTTTACATGGTAAAGTTATAGATGCTCAAACACAGCATCCCTTATCAGGGGCTACTGTTAGTATTCCCGATTTAAAATTGGGGGTTATTACTGATAGCAAAGGCGATTATGAAATAAAAGGTTTGCCAACAGGCGTATTTTTGGTTGAAGTGAAGTTTGTTGGATATGCAACAGCTACTAAAAATGTTGCATTTAAAGATAATGTAATTGCTAATTTTTCATTACAAGAAAGTGCCACAGAAATTGGTGAAGTTGTTGTAACCGGCACCTCTAAAGCAACACAAATAAAAAGGAGCCCAGTACCTATTGTAACAGTAAACCATAGTTATTTATTGAGCAATAGTGCAACTAATGCTATAGATGCCATTGCCAAAATACCCGGTGTAAGAACTGTTACCACAGGCCCTAATGTTTCAAAACCAATTATTAGGGGGTTAGGCTATAATAGAATTTTAACTTTATATGATGGTGTAAGGCAGGAGGGCCAACAATGGGGAGATGAACACGGTATTGAAGTAGATCAGTTTAGTATAGATAGAGTAGAAGTAATTAAAGGTCCCGCTAGCTTATCCTATGGTTCAGATGCGCTTGCCGGTGTTGTTAACCTTATTCCAACCCAACCGGCACCGGAAGGTAAGATGATTGGAGAAGTGTTGTTAAATTATCAAACCAATAATAAGTTTATAGGAGGTTCGGGCATGTTAGGAGCTACCAAAAATGGCTTTGAATGGATGGCTCGTATATCGCATAAGCAAGCAGTAGACTATCAAAATAAGGTTGATGGAAGGGTTTTTGGAACTGCATTTCGCGAAACAGATGCTAATGCCTCATTGGGTTTACATCGTAAATGGGGCTACTCGCATCTAAATTTTGTTTTGTTTGATGATTTACAAGAAATACCAGATGGTAGCCGCGATAGTGCTACTTGGAAATTTACCCGACAAATTACAGAAATAGATACGGTACGGCAAATTGTATCTAATCACGACTTGAACAGTTATGCTATTGAAAAACTTCACCAGCATGTACAACATGCCCGTATATATTGGAGTAATAATTTTATTTTAGGTGAAAGTCGGTTAGATGTAAACTTTGGTTTTCAAAACAGCAGGCGTAGAGAGTACAGTCATCCTGAATTATTTACCATTCCTGGCTTAGATTTACAGTTACAAACATATACTTATGATTTAAAATACCATTTTCCCTCATTGAATAATTGGGATGTTACTGCCGGTGTAAACGGAATGTACCAAAATAATACTGTTACTAACGGTACTGAATTTGTGATACCTAATTATCATCAATTTGATATTGGTGGATTTGTGCTAGGCAAGAAAACATTTGGCAAATTAGATATTGCCGGAGGTGCAAGATTAGACGGACGCAATTTTAATAACCAAGAATTGTATACAGATGCCAATCCAGTAACCGGATTTGATATGCCTGTAACCGGTTCAGATACAATAGGGGCACAAAAAATATTTTCTGCTTATAAGCACAACTTTTCCGGTTTTTCCGGCAGTATAGGTGCTACTTACAATTTTTCTGAAAAGTTTTCTGTAAAAGTTAATTTGGCACGTGGTTATAGGGCACCAAATATTGCTGAGCTTTCAGCCAATGGAGTTCATCCGGGTACCAATATTTATCAAATTGGTAGTGACCAGTTAAAGCCGGAGTTTAGTTTACAGCAGGATGTAGGATTTGTATTCTCATCTAAATATGCTGTTATTCAATTAAGTGTATTTAATAACACGATAGACAATTATATCTATAATCAAAAATTGTTAGGGGCAAATGGACAAGATTCTGTATTAGTGCCGGGTAATCAAATATTTAAATTTGTAGCAACTAAGGCTAATTTATGGGGTGGAGAATTTAGTGTTGATCTCCATCCTATTAAACCCTTGCATTTTGAAAACAGTGTCTCTGTTGTAAATGCTATTAATAAAGGTAACAGCGGAATAGCTGTTGCGGATTCTGAGAAATATTTGCCCTTTATTCCGCCTGTACATGGCACATCTGAATTGCGTTATAATTTTAACTTACCTAAATCAGGTATTAAAAATGCTTTTGTAAAAGTGCAGTTAGAGTATTATGCCAGTCAGAATAATGTATTTAGTGCATATGGAACAGAAACACCCACACCTGGTTATAGTTTATTTAATGCGGGGTTTGGGGGAAGTATTACCAATAAAAAAGGAGATATTTTGTTTAATGTATATGTAATGGGTAATAACCTGTTTAATTTGGCATATTGGGATCATTTAAGCCGCCTAAAATATTTTTATGGAAATTATCAGAATCCCGGGCCTAACGATAATCCAAGAGAGCATGGCATTTATAATATGGGTAGAAATGTTTCTTTAAAAATTGATTTTCCATTGAATTATACCCTAAAGAAAAAAAATTAATTTGGTTTGGTTTTGGTTAAAAAAGGCTCCCTCTTATGAGGGACCTTTGTTTTTTTGTATGATTAAACAGATGCATAGGCATTTAGTTTGCGTTCGCCAATTTGTTGACGCCACATGGCATAGTATAAACCTTTCATTTCAACCAGGCTTTTATGAGTTCCTGTTTCTACAATTTGTCCTTTTTCTAAAACATATATTCTGTCTGCATGCATAATGGTGCTTAACCGATGTGCAATTAACACAGTAATTTGTGTTTTTTCATTTGAAACCATTTTTATGGTATTCGTAATTTCTTCTTCTGTAATAGAGTCTAATGCACTTGTTGCTTCATCAAACAACAATAGATTAGGTTTTCTTATTAATGCTCTGGCAATGGATATACGTTGTTTTTCTCCCCCACTTAATTTTAAGCCACTTTCACCAATTAATGTATCAATACCATTATCTGCTTTGGCTAATAATTGGTTACAGCTGGCTTTTTGCAATGCCTCTAAAATATCTGCATCAGATGCATCGGGCTTTACAAATAATAAATTTTCTTTAATACTTCCGGCAAATAGTTGGGTATCTTGTGTTACAAATCCAATTTGGTTGCGTAATGTATCAAAATTTAGTTGATGACCATCTATTCCATTGTAATATATAGTACCTTCTTTAGGTCTGTATAAACCTACCAAAAGTTTTACTAAAGTACTTTTTCCAGCGCCGCTAGGTCCAACAAAAGCAACTGTTTCTCCTTTGTGTACGGAGAATGAAATATTATCAATGGCTTTATAAATGGCTGTTTGATGTTGAAAGGAAACCTGATCAAAAGTAAGTGTTTCTATAGCGCCGATTTGTTTGGGGTTTTCAGGCGCATGATCAGGCGCCTTACTCATTAAATGGTGAAAGTTATTGATAGAGGCTTCTGCTTCGCGGTAACTGAGTAAAATATTACCAATTTCTTGTAATGGACCAAAAATAAAAAAACTGTAAAACTGAAGGGTTATTTGTTGCCCTGTGGTTAAAATATCTTTAAAGATTAACCACATAAGCACCATCATAATAATTTGTCTTAGCAGATTTACAAATGTTCCTTGAATAAAACCAATAGTTCTAATGCTTTTTACTTTTTTTAATTCCAGTCCTAAAATTTTATAAGTATTATTATTAAGTCGTTTTATTTCTTGATTGGTGAGGCCCAAACTTTTTACCAATTCAATATTTCTTAAACTTTCTGTTGTAGAGCCCGCCAGCATGGTAGTTTCTTTTACAATTCTTTTTTGGATGGTTTTTATTTTGTTACTTAAGCGGTTGGTTAACCAAGATAAAATTGCAATGCCTATTATATAAGTAGGCATAATACTCCAATGTATATGAAATGCATAAACAGAAACAAATACAACACCTACTAAAATACCAAAAAGTACATTAATAAAATAGCCGATAAATTTTTCACAATCGGCTCTTGCCTTTGTTAAAATAGATAATGTTTCTCCGCTACGTTGATCTTCAAAATCTTGATAAGGTAATCGCATGCTATGTTTCAGTCCGTCTGTAAATAGTGCTGCTCCAAATTTTTGAATTATTACATTAACTGCGTAATCTTGAAATGATTTAGCAATTCTGCTAACCATAGCAGTACCTACCATTAACCCCAAAAAGCCTAATACACCATAAATATATTGCCACTCAGTTCTAGGTAATTTTTTTTCATGGTCAAAAAAATGTGGATGGTTAGAATAGCGGTCTATTAATTTCCCAAACAATAAAGGGTCAAACATGGAAAATACCTGATTAATAGCCGCTAACAATAATGCCAGTGCAATGAGCCATTTATAAGGTTTCAAATATTGTAGTAGTAATTTCATATATATTTATAATAAAAAGGCAAGATAAATTGTACAATTGATGTACAAGTTTTGATGCCTTTTTTAGGTAAAAAGTGAAATATAGATAGGAACAATAACTATGCAAAGTTTTTGAAATGTCGAAACGTCAGTTTAATTACTCCGATTTCCAAATTTTCCCATCTTTCATTACCCATTGTACTTGTTGTAATAGTTGAATATTGGTAAGCGGATTGCCTTTTATTGCAATAATATCGGCAAATGCACCCGGAGCTATAACACCAATTTTCCCATCTTGTTCTAATAATGCTGCAGCAGTAGTGGTGGCTGTTTGTATGGCTTGTAAGGGCGATAAGCCATATTTTACCATAAATTCAAAATCTTTGGCTTCGGGTAAATTCCAGTCATAACCCCCAATATCAGTTCCATAAGCAATTTTAATGCCTGCTTTCATGGCAGTTTTAAAAATAGCTGGTGCCGCTTCGCGGAATTGTTGATTAATAAAACTACCTTCTTTGGCTCTGCCATCTGCTACATAATCGTTTACAAAAATGGTAGGACACCAGTACACGCCTTTTTGCGCCATTGCATTAGCACACTCTTCATCCATACCGCTACCATGTTCTATACTTCTTGCTCCGGCAGCAATGGCTGCTAAAATCCCATCTCTTGTCATAGCATGTGCCGCAAAGTTTTTTCTGCTTTTTAAGGTCTCATCACCAATTGCTTCAATTTCTTCTTTTGTAAAATTTGGTAAGCTTCTAAATGAACCATCGGTTAAACGGTAGTAGCCTCTGTCGGCATAAATTTTTATCCAATCTGCGCCATGTGCCAATTGTTCCCGTACTGCTTTCCTGGCTTCATCAGCTCCATTAATTTCTTGTATACCCTTGGGAAGCGTTAATTCCCAATTATATTCTTTTGGGCTAATGGGATAATGCCCTACAGTATTTATGGCTCGGGTAGCTACAAACATTCTGGGTCCTGGTATTACACCATTATTAATGGCTTTTTTTACATCTACATCTGCATACATAGCCCCTTCTGTTTCCAAATCACGTATAGTTGTAAAGCCATTGTTTAACGCAATGGCAGCGCTTCTTGCAGCTCTAAGTGTGCGATAGGGGATAGATTCTTTAAGCAATTGTTCTGCATAATCATCACTCGTAATATCACCTTGCAACAAAACATGTGTGTGGCAATCTATTAATCCGGGTAGTACAAAATAGTCGGATAAATTGACGGTACTATCTACCTTATCTTTAAAGTCCGCTTTAGAAACAATTTTTTGAATGATATTGTTTTTTACAATAATTACCTGATTACTACTAACGGTACCAGTATTTACATCTAATAATTTACCGCATTGAATGGCGGTTATTTTTTGACTATTGGCATTGATAAAAAGTATGCCTAAAAATGTTGTGATACAATAAATTCTCTTTAGCATGATATTAATTTTAGTACCTCCAAGATACTAATTACTATTTTAAAAAAAATGACATGCTTTTTTTTGATGTTTTTA
>JAGWPI010000204.1 GCA_028877005.1 Bacteroidota bacterium
AAAAACTGATAATTTTTTAATACAAAAGGGTATTGAAAGTTGGTGTCCTATGCAAAAAACAGAGCGACAATGGACTGATCGGAAAAAAATAATAGATATGCCTATTTTTCGATCATATGTTTTTATAAGAATAAATGAACAACAACGCATTCAGGTTTTAGAAACAGATGGGGTTATTAATTTTGTACATTATTTAGGAAGGCCAGCCATTATACGTGACGAGGAAATTAATTTAATTAAACAATATCTTTTAATACCTGGAACAGTAATACATATTTCAGATGCACAAGTATTAAAAGAAAAGTCTAAAGTAAAAATACGGGCCGGTGTATTTATGGATAATCAAGGTGAAATTATAAGGCTAAACAAGAAAAAAGTTTATGTACAATTACAAACCTTGGGTCAAGTTATGGTGGTTGAATTTCCCATTGAGCAACTAATACCCGTTTAATAAGGATAATGTTAAATATGATGATAAAAAAAATTAAATTATTTCTTTCTGATGTAGACGGAGTAATGACCGACGCCGGGATGTACTACACGGAAAGCGGCGATGAATTTAAAAAATTCAATACTCATGATGGTATGGGATTTAATTTATTAACAAAAGCAGGCATTAAAACCGGTATTATTACTACAGAAGCTACTAAAATGGTAGAACGAAGAGCTGCTAAACTAAAAATAGATTATGTATACCAAGGAAGAGGCTTTGGTAATAAACTTGAAGCTGCACTGGAAATTTGTTCAAAAGAAGGGATTAGTTTGAAAGAAGCTGCTTATATTGGTGATGATATAAATTGTATAGAGCTTTTGCAAGCTGTAGGTGTTGCTGCCTGTCCTGCCAATGCTGTAGAGCAAGTTAAAAATATAAAAGGCATTATTCATCTCGAAAAAAGTGGGGGAGATGGTGCTGTGCGTGAGTTTATTGAAATGTTGTTTAAGCAGGGGTTAATTGGCGGTTAATTGTTAAAAATGCACAAAGTAAAATTCATTTTAGTAGGATGTGGCAATATTGGCATTCGGCATGCTGCTTTAATTCATCAATTTGGAACATTATTAGCCGTTTGCGATGTAGATGAAGCAAGATCCACTTGTGTGGCTAACCAATATCAATGTGCTGCATTTACTAATTTCAATTTGTTGTTGCAATGTAATAAAGAGGCTCAGGTATTGGTTATCTGTACCCCTAATGGTTTGCATGCCAGCCAGTCAATTCAAGGTTTGTTTGCAGGATTTCATGTATTAGTGGAAAAACCAATGGCTTTAACTTCGGCTGATTGTAAGGCTATGATAAATGCGGCCCATCAAACCGGCAGGCAATTAATGGTGGTAAAACAAAACCGGTTTAATGCACCAGTATTAGCTATTAAACAGGCCATCCAGCAACAACTTTTGGGTAAAATATATTCTGTTCATGTTAATTGCTTGTGGCATAGAGATGCATTATATTATCAGCAAAGTAAATGGCGAGGCACTGTTAAATTAGATGGGGGTATTTTATTTACACAATTTAGCCATTTTATTGATGTAATGTTGTGGCTTGTGAATAGTGATGTGCAAATTACCAGCGCTCTAAGCACTAATATTGCGCATCAAAATTGCATAGAGTTTGAAGATACAGGCCTTATACAATTTCAATTTGATAATGGCGCTTTAGGAAGCATGCATTATACGATTAATGCTTTTAAAGAAAACGCAGAAGGTTCCATATGGTTGATGGCTGAAAAAGGGACTATTAAAATTGGTGGAAAATATTTAGAAAATATAACTTATCAATGTATAGAAAATGGAACAATCACTTATCCGGCAACCAATACCGGTGCAAATGAATATTCCGGTTATAAAGGCTCTATGCAAAACCACGATAAAGTGTATATGCATTTTTTAGATATTTTACTGCACCATCAATATCCTATCATTACCAATGAGGAGGCTATGAAAACAGTAGCTTTTATTGAAAGTGTATATCAGCATGTTTGTCCATGATAAATGCCCATAATTATAAGGACTATGACATAATCTGCCAAATTCAATTCAAAAAAAATATTATATAATAATTTTTATGGTTATCAATATTGAAATAAAGTAATAGTCATCATTCTTCCTCAAGCCATAACTTTATATATTGAAATCAGTAACAAAATTTACATATGCCC
>JAGWPI010000205.1 GCA_028877005.1 Bacteroidota bacterium
ATCTCTACGATGAAGATAATATACATCAATTATTTCTGTATTTAATCTTTTTAAACTTGCCTCACAAGCTTGTTTTACATAAGCAGGTTTACCATTTAATGCCCTTGTTTGGTTATCGGCACCGCTACGTACAATACCAAACTTAGTGGCCAATGTAACTTTTGAACGATGCCCTTGTAATGCTTTTCCTAGCAATATTTCATTGGTGTAAGGACCATACATATCGGCTGTATCCCAAAAAGTAACGCCTATTTCCAATGCATGATGCAGCACACGAATATTTTCCTGATCGTTGGCGTATCCATAAAATTCACTCATCCCCATACAACCCAAACCAATTTCAGAAGCAACTATACCCTGATTACCAAATTTTTTCTGTTTCATATTATAGCGTATTTATTTACAATAAAAATTGATTACCGTAAATTAGATTTCATTTTTTGAATTTGCTGTTTAGAACCTAAAATTATGAGTTTCATACCCTCTGTAATTATAGTATTAGCGGGAGGATTTATTAAAAATTTACCATTTTTTTGTTTGATACCTATACAGTTTACACCCGTTTTCTGCCAATCCATAATTTGTTCTAAGTTACTGTTACGAATGGCTGCAGGTAACTGTTCATAACCTACAGACTCAATATTCATACTTTCATCTTCATGTCCGGTTAAGTAATCTATAAATGCCACCACATCGGGTTTAGAGACAATGGTAGCCATATGCTTTCCACCAATTTTATCGGGCATAATTACATGGTTAGCACCCGCTTTCTTCAATTTAGGTACTGCCGAATTAAAAGATGCTCTACTAATTATCTGCAAATGTGTATTTAATGCACGTGCTGATAAAACAATAAATACATTATCAGCATCTTCCGGTAAGGTAGTAATTAAACTTACTGCTCTTTCAATTCCCGCTTTTTTTAACATGGCATCTTCTGTTGCATCGCCTATTACAAATATTAAATCCGGATGTTCCTGAATAAATTCATTGATACTGTGCTCTTTCGGCTCAATAACAACAAATTGTATTTGTTGATCAATTAATGTTAGCGCTGCTTGCTGACCATTTCTACCAAAACCACAAATAATTACATGTTGTTGTAAGCTGTCTAAACTATTCATAATTTTTTTATTTTTAAAATACAACTGCATTTCACCACTAATAATATAACGAGTTAAACTGGCCAACGCATAAGTAAATGTTGAAAAAGATATAATGATAAAAAAAATATTGAATAATTTACCATTTTGTGAGAGTGGTTGTATTTCCTGATACCCCACTGTTGTAATGGTAATAACAGTCATATATAGTGCATCTAAAAACGACCATTGCTCAACCCACATAAATCCCGTAACACCAATAAAAAGAATAATGACAATAATACCTGCCCAAATTACCAATGGATGTATGCGTTTCAAAATAGATATAATTTTTAACTTAATTAGTTTATGGTATGCTTGGAAGCTCTAATAAAAATATAAAATTAAGTTTATTTCTGCAGTTATATATTCAATAAGACAATTAGAATTATGTTTGCAAAAAAATACATGAGCCTTTCAGATAAATTGTTTCAATGGAAATCTAAAAAAGCAAATGATAATTTAGCTGCCGGAATGGCTTTTTTGGAATCAAATGCAAAAAGAAATGAAGTGGTATCTCTAAACAGTGGTTTACAATATGAAATTTTACAAGCAGGAAATGGAGAAAAACCTCTGATAACTGATACAGTAACTTGCCACTACCATGGCACATTAATAGATGGAACAATATTTGACAGTAGTTTGCAACGTGGTATTCCTGCTGTATTCCCCTTAAACCGTGTAATTAAGGGTTGGACAGAAGCCTTGCAATTGATGCCAGTTAACAGCAAATGGCGCCTGTTTATACCACCACATTTAGCCTATGGCGAAAGACAAGTAAATGCAACCATTGGACCCAATAGTACCCTAATTTTCGAGGTTGAATTAATTGCTATAAACTAAATATCTACATTTTATCACTTAGCTCCAGCCAACGATTTTCTTTTTCTGAAAGTGCATCGGTAATGGTAATCATTTTCTGGCTAAGTTCTTGTAGTGCATCAAAACTTAATGTACCACTACTCATTTGGAAGGTTAATTCATTCTTTTGTGCTTCTAATATAGCTATCTCCTGTTCCAACATTTCAAATTCGCGCTTTTCTTTAAAGCTAAGTTTCTTTTTTTCCGGAACATTTACAGAAGATTTTTTTTGCTCAACCATTGCTCCAGCAACAGGTATTGGGCTAACCATATTTAGTGATTTTCGTTCTTGATCTTTTAACCAAATACGATATTGCGTGTAATTTCCCGGAAAATCACGAATAACGCCTTCACCTTCAAAAATGAACAAATGGTCCACTAATCTATCCATAAAATATCGGTCATGACTAACGATAATTACACATCCCTGATATTCACTTAGAAATTGCTCTAAAACAGCTAGCGTTGGCAAATCTAAATCGTTGGTAGGTTCATCTAAAATTAAGAAGTTAGGGTTTTGAAAGAGCACAATCAGGAGTTGCAACCTTTTTTTTTCGCCCCCGCTTAATGATTGTAAATAGGTATACTGCTTATCTGGTGTAAATAAAAATAACTCTAAGAATTGCGCGGCACTAATTGAACCGCCATTGGCTAAAGGGAAACTTTCTGCGAAAGTTTTTACATATTCAATTACCCGCATATTTTCTTTTATCACCAACCCTGCCTGCGAAAAATTGCCAAACTTAACGGTATCACCTATATTAATTTTACCACTGTCTATCGGTTCTAATTGTTGTAATACATTTAAGAATGTGCTTTTACCAACTCCATTTTTTCCTACAATACCAATACGTTCTCCTTTTGAAAAAGTATAATCAAACCCTTTTAAAACACTTACATTTCCATAACTTTTATACACTTTTTTCATTTCTACAATTTTACCCCCTAACCTACTCATTTTCACATTTAACTGTATTTGGGCATCTTCAACTTTTTGTTTGGCTTTAGCTTCCACTTCATAAAAATTATCTTGCCGGCTCTTGCTTTTGGTAGTGCGGGCTTTTGGTTGCTTTCGCATCCACTCTAATTCTTTGCGATATTGATTTTTTGCTTTGTCAATACTTGCTAACTCACTTTCAATACGTGCTGCTTTTCTTTCCAAATAATTTTCATAG
>JAGWPI010000206.1 GCA_028877005.1 Bacteroidota bacterium
ATAAATAGTTGCATTACTTGCAGTACCTGCAATACCTGCCCAATCATCAATAAGAGAAACAGAATCTTTCATTTTTATATTAAGACTTTTTGCAATTTTTAGTAAATCATTTTTATAACCAACATAGTTAAAATGTGTACTATCATTTTTTGATATAGCCAAATGAGAGATACTTTCTTTAACATAGAGTGTATATAGCCTATCTGCAATTTCCTTAAATACAACCCCTGCTACGGCAGCACCATAAAAAACCTTAGCAAAGGGTTTATTTTTAATAACAACAATACATGTGTATTGAGGATGATTGGCAGGGAAATAGCCTGCAAAAGATGATTGATAAACCTTATCTGAATATCCTTTATTACCGTCAGCAACTAAAGCAGTGCCAGTTTTTCCTGCAACGGTATATGGTGAATTTTTAAACAACTCTTTGGCAGTACCATTTGTGCAAACACCCTCTAAGCTAGCTTGCACTTGCTTTAAAGTTGTATTACTACAAACTTTATCTATTAAAATAGTTGGCTCAATTTTTTTCAACACATTTCCTTCTTCAACAATAGCGTTTACCAAATATGGCTTCATCATAATTCCATTATTAGCAATTGCATTATATAATGTTAGAGTTTGTAATGGTGTTACTTCTACATTGTATCCAAAGGCCATCCATGGTAGTGTAGTGGCACTCCAATTACGATTACCCGGTTTAATAATGGTTGAGTTTCTTTCTCCTATTAAATCAATTCCTGTAGTTTGGTCTAATCGAAAGTCGTGTAACTTTTTAATAAAAGCTTTTGGATTGTTTTTATATGCATCTAAGGTTAATTCTGCCATCCCGACATTTGAGCTTAATTCGAAAGCTTGTTTAGCAGTAACTTCAAAGTGCCCATGTTGTTCTGCATCATATACTGTTCTATCAGCTATTTTCAAAATACCCCCATGCAGATTTACAGTTTGATTTAAGGTAATTTTTTTATCTTCCAACAAAGCCATAAGTGTAGCTAATTTAAAGGTAGATCCGGGCTCTGATGCATTAATGGCGTAATTATAATTTTCATAATAATTACCATCTTGGCCTTTTCCTAAATTAGCCATTGCCTTAATTTTTCCTGTATTAGTTTCCATTACAATTGCACATCCATGTTCTGCATCATTTTGTACCAACATCTTCATGAGTGCATTTTCAGTAATTTCTTGTATTAATACATCAATATTAGTAATAATATCTTTTCCATTAATAGCTTCAGTTTCATAGCCGCCATCAACAGGAACACCCACTCCACCAGCAATATAGCGAACAAGTTTACTGCCAGATTTACCCCGTAAAATACTATCATAACTTAATTCTAAACCAACTTTAAAGGAATCTCTATCTAAACCAATTGTTCTAAAAGCTAACATTTTATATGGATTCAGCCGAATACTTTTATCATCTGCTATAAAGCCGCTTTTATTTTTACCAAGGCGAACCAGTGGAAAATTTTTCAATGCAGTATATTGTTGATAGGTAATACTTCGCTTTAATAAAAAATACCTATATTTCTCTCTATACCCA
>JAGWPI010000207.1 GCA_028877005.1 Bacteroidota bacterium
CACACTAGTAATTACGGCATGTTTCACTTTCATTAAATGTATAGCTTCAGCTACTCGTTGCGGTTCATCCCAATCTACCGGTTCAGGTCGGCCGGTAGCTACAGCACAAAAACCACAACTACGGGTACAAATATTTCCTAATATCATAAATGTTGCTGTACCCTCGCCCCAACATTCACCCATATTAGGACAGTTACCGCTTTCACAAATTGTATGTAGTTGGTGTGTATCTACCAATCCACGAACATGTTTATAACTTTCACCAATAGGTAGTTTTACTCTAAGCCAATCAGGTTTTTTTATTCTTGCTGCTTGTGTATCTGCAGGTATTACGGGTAATTCTTCCACAAAATCATTTTTTAATTAATTATAACAATACTATAAACACATAAAAATAGAAATATATTTATAGTATTTTATTTAAAACAGTTGGATGTTACAAATGGTTTCATCCATCATCAAAAAAAATATATCATACATATAATGGGCAAAGTTACATTACTTTCGTCTTCCAAAAACAATAGCTACATAGGCATTAAAAAACAATTTTCTATCGGGGCTATTCACCATAATGGGCATGTTTTGGGTATAATATTCTAAATTAACGCCTAATTCCAATGCAGACAGCAATTCATTATAACGGCCATAATCAAATCTTAAAGCAGCTCTTGCCTGTGCACCGGGTACATATTTTATTTGGTTTAGTCCCTTACTAAATCCAGAAGAACCTTGAATAAGTGTATAATCTAGAAATGCAGTTGGATTATCAGAATACCTAATATCATTTACTTGATTGGCATTATTGGGATCTTGCACTTGCAAATAATATGGTTTTAGCATTCCTAAACTTAACCCCCCACCATATATTGCAGAAACAGCCACACCATTTTTATTGCCTTTGCCTCCTATTAATCTCTGTTGGCCCAAGCCTAATTTAAAATTATAGAAATTATTTTGTTTACCATATATATAGGGATTGCCTAAAAATACAAAACCACCACCCACTAAGGGAACAGAAGTTTTCTCTTCATGTTTATCTTTATGCTCACCTAATTCCATCCACCATATGTTGGTTTTTGTAATTGTTTTGTATCGGCCATGTTCATAAAAAATACCATAACCATCTGTATTTAACTTTATACCGAAGGCACCTTGTTTTTGATAAATTAAAGCTCCTTCCTCCTCTTGTTTTATTAAATTATTAATTCGTTCTCTACGCTCCGCTGCTTTTTGTTGGCGGCTGGTAGGTGCATTTGTATTTTGTGCCATTGAAAAAAAAGGTAACAAGACTAAGGTTAATACAATTATTTGCTTCACAAGAATAATTTTAATGCTAATTTAGATAAAAATTTAACCTATGACTTCAATTGTGCTGTATAAAGGAAATTTAAGAACAGAATTAACACATTTACAAAGTGGAACAGTTATTGAAAATGATGCACCCACAGATAACCAAGGTAAAGGGGAAAGATTTTCGCCAACTGATTTAGTGGCTACTGCATTAGGCAGTTGTATGATTACTACAATGGGAATTAAGGCAAATACCATGAATATTGACTTAACAGGAACAAAAGCAGAAATTACAAAAATTATGAAGAGCGACCCAAGAAGAATTGGTAAAATTATTACACATATTTTTTTCCCACATTCTTTGAATAGTTTAGATGAAAAACAAAAACAAATTTTAGAAAATACTGCGCGTACATGCCCGGTTGCTAAAAGTTTGCATCCTGATTTGGAAACAGACATTCAGTTTACTTGGGAATAATTATTTGCAATTTTGTTTTAATATTTTATGACCAACTGCACATGATAAACATTGTTTAGCAGCGCAGTATTCGCGAGATAATTGGATTAATGCTTGTGAATCCAATGCATTTTTATTAGGAATTTGATATTGAACCCAGCCATTTGTAATCACATTTTTTTCAGCAGGAAGCAGTGTTAGCCATTGTATTGCTTTATTTTTAAAACGTTCATTTTGATGATAATGTCCATATGCAAATAACATAGGGCAAATAGTATTAATGATAAGGGCTTGAACCATTTGCTTACCCATATTTTTGGGATGATACGCGGTGGGTTCATCATCTAAATTATAATGATAGCTCCAAAAATCATTTGCCGTTACATTAAACATAGCAAAAAGTTGTTGCAAATTGTCGGCATTTTTAATAGCATCGAATAAATGAAAAGACTGATGAATGAGCATAGCCAGTTGCGCCAATCGAATAGTTGGAAAATTAGCCGGACGCATTCGTAAAAATTTAGGCAGGCCATCGGCAGGTTTTAAACTGTACTTTTTTTGCAAAAACAAATATTCTTTCTGCAACATTTGTATGTACTTTTCTTTATAATGTTTCTTGTTAAAAAAATTTGCTTGCCCTAATAAAATAGCTTCTAATTGTTGAATATTGGTTTTATGTTTTGCCAAAATGTGAATTGGCGTATTTTCTGCCATTTGTTCAAATAAGTGCGCATTTTGTGTAAGCCCAAAATTATATGCCAACACATGCCAAAATGCAGCCTCCCAATGTCCATTGGTATTAGCTAATTTTTGAATAATTTTCTCTGAATTACGCATCAATTTATCAACAGCCAACCGCTCTTTCCAAGATATCCATTCTACATAATTTAAAGCCGGCAAATAGTTTGAACATGGAATTGTTTGAGGGTTTTGCAACAATTGTGCATAATGTTCCAACAATAATTTAGGTATCCGATTACTTA
>JAGWPI010000208.1 GCA_028877005.1 Bacteroidota bacterium
TATTCGTGAGTTCAATGATGCAAAAGACAACGTTAAAAGAGAACTTCAGGAAGGTATGAAAGAGAAAGACTCTGAGACCGCAGCTAAGTAATTATTAACCACCAATATCTGTATAGGGTTTTGTTTACTTTTACCACTATTGCTCAATACCACAGTGATTTATTGAATGGCATCACCACTTGTGTGGAGGCCGTTCAACATTATTTAGATAATATTGGTAAAAAATCATCCCTCAACGCATTTATAGAAATTTATCATGAAGAAGCACTTCAACGTGCTTCTTTTTTGGATGCTGAGCGTTTAAAAGGCAAGCCTTTATCTCCACTGCATGGCGTTGTGGTAGCATTAAAAGATGTTATTTGCTATCAACAACACACTATTACAGCCGGCTCTCACATGCTCCATAACTTTTCATCACTTTATTCTGCAACGGCAGTTGAACGATTGTTGCAAGCAGGCGCAATTATTATTGGTAGAAATAATTGCGATGAATTTGCTATGGGTAGCACAAATGAAAACTCATTTTATGGCCCTGTAAAAAATGCAGCAGATGTTACAAAAGTTCCTGGTGGTTCATCCGGGGGTTCTGCAGTAGCTGTGCAAGCAAATATGTGTATGGTTAGTTTGGGCAGTGATACCGGAGGTTCTGTTCGCCAACCTGCCGACTGGTGCGGAGTAGTTGGGGTTAAACCAAGTTATGGCAGGATATCTAGGCATGGGTTAATTGCTTATGCTTCTTCCTTTGATCAAATTGGTATTTTTTCTATAAATATTCCCGATGCTGCAAAGGTGTTAGAAGTTATTGCCGGAGAAGACGATTATGACAGCACCGTATCTTCTGAAACTGTTCCCGCATATAGTACTTTGCTGCAGCAAAGCAATGGGCAGCAATTACCATTAAAGAAATTTGCTTATTTTAAAGAAGCGCTGGAGCACCCGGGTTTAGATACAGAAATAGCTAAAACTTTTCACCATTACATTGAACAATTACGTAAACAAGGCCATAAAGTTGAATCAATTGATTTTCCTTTATTAAAATATGTGGTACCTACCTATTATGTGCTTACTACAGCAGAAGCATCAAGTAACTTGTCTCGATATGATGGGGTAAAATTCGGCTATAGAGCTAGTTTGAATAATCAAGATGATTTAACAGCACTCTATAAAAAATCTAGAAGCGAAGGATTTGGTAAAGAAGTTAAGCGAAGAATTTTATTAGGCACTTTTGTATTGAGTTCCGGATATTATGATGCTTATTTTTCAAAAGCACAACAAGTTAGGCGTTTATTAGTAGATCAAAATGATAGAATTTTTGAGGAATATGCAGCTATATTATCACCTACTGTTCCTGCAACAGCTTTTGCAATAGGTGAGCAACGCAATAATCCTGTAGAAATGTATTTAGCAGATATTTATACAGTCTATGCCAATTTAGTAGGTATTCCGGGTGCATCATTACCTTTATTCAAACATAGCAACGGTATGCCTTTTGGTATGCAGGTAATGGTTCCTCAATTTAAAGAAACAGCATTGTTTGAGATAGCTAACTTTCTAATGCAATTGAAATAGTCATTATCTTATTGTTAAAGATTTGGTTATAAGTTAGTAGCTACATATGAATCTACGTAATTTAGAAATAAAAAAATATTGTGTTACTGCCTTTGTTATCTTTTTTCTTGGCAGTATGCCATTACGTTGTTTTTCCAAAACATTTGCCTGCTTTAATGATACAATTGTAAGCCCAACCAGTACTTTTCAATCCTTCATTCCGGCCAATTTCGGTTATGATTTTGTGAATATCCCACTCCCCAATCAAATGTTTTCTTTTTATAAGGAATACAGCGAAAAACAGGGTTCAGAATTACTGCACATGAAATTTTGGGCAAGACCTTATTTTGAATTGTATGATAAAATATTAAGTGCCAATGGTATACCCATTGCATTAAAATATCTTAGCGTTATTGAAAGTCATTTGCAGCCAAACTTGCAATCATGGGCAGGCGCAGTTGGTCCTTGGCAGTTAATGCCCGATGAAGCAAGACGCTTTGGTCTTATTTTAAATTCACAAACCGATGAGCGCACCGATTTTACTAAAAGTACCCAAGTAGCTGCCAAATTATTAAAAGAATTATACAATGAATTTGGGGATTGGTTATTGGTAATAGCTGCATATAATGGCGGAGTAACCAGAGTAAAGCAAGCTATTGCCAAAGCAGGGAGCAATAATTTTTGGGATATTCAATATTATTTACCGGAAGAAACGCGTAACCATGTAAAAAAATATATTGCTACCCACTATGTTTTTGAAAATAATGGTGGAATTACAACACTTACTGCAAAAGAAGTGCAACAATATTTTAATGTACTTGCTACTCCGCGTAGTGAAGTGCGGCCTATTGATAGTTCTGTTTGTGTAATTGAAGTAAGTGGTCGTTATAATTCAGCGCTTATTTGTAAACACTTACAAATTTTACCTGCATACTTTAACCAACTTAATCCGGGTTTTAGCACCCAATTAGCTGCAGGTAAAAAATATTTAATGTACTTACCGGCTAACAAAAAAATATTGTTTGAAACTATGAAACAACAAATATTAGAACAGTCTATTTCGGCATTGTTAAATGACCGTCCGTTATTACATTAAATAAAGCTGACATTGCAGAGGCTTTTAATAAACACTCTTGGTATTCCATTTCAGGATTGCTACCTGCTGTAATACCACTACCTACAGCATAACACAATACTTGTTGTTCTGAATTATATTGTAAACTTCTAATCACA
>JAGWPI010000209.1 GCA_028877005.1 Bacteroidota bacterium
AAATGATCGCCACCTCTTAAAAAGCGATCATTTCTATAAATCATTACAATTTGTATATTATCAACATATCTTTCACCAATTTCTTTAACATAACGTGCTAACTGACGGGCCTTGCCGTCGTTTTCTAATCCCAAAGCACGGATGCGTTTTGCCTGTTTCTCTGTTTCATAAGCGGGTAATCCTTCGCTAAATACTCTTATCCTTGTATTATCTATAATATTGGTTTCGCTGCTATTATTGCTGCCCATAATATCGTTGTTCAGGACTGCTTCAATATCCCATCCTTCTTTTTTTGCTTTATTAGCCATATAATAGGCCCCTAATAAGCCTTGTTCTTCGCCGCTAACAGTAACAAAAATAACTGTTGCCGGAAAAGCATGCTTACTCATAATTCTGGCACATTCAATTACTGCAGCAGAACCACTGCCGTCATCATTGGCACCGGGTGCATCATTTACCCTATCCATCACATTTGTGCGCATATTGTCTAAATGGCCACTTATAATAAAAATACGATGGTCATTGGGGTCTGTACCTTTTAAAGTAGCAACAACATTACCTAAAATAATGGTGCTATCTACCCTTTTACCATCAGGATGGTAAGTAACGGTATCAATAAAAGCAGTAAGTCTACCATTACTGGTTGCTGCAAATTCATTAAATTTTTTTAGTACCCATTTTCTGGCAGCTCCAATACCTCTATTTGCATTACTTTGTGTGCTAAGGGTATTGCGGGTTCCAAAGTTTACCAATGTTTTAATATAATTGTGTAAAGAGTCTGCAGATACTTCTTTTACCATAGCTGCAATTTCCGGATCTCGGTCTATTATGGTTTGACTGTAAATATTGCTAAAACTAAAAGTGGATAAAAGGCATAAATAAAAAATTTTTCTCATGGCAACTGTTTAAAGGTTAAAGATAATTTAAAGGTTAGTATTTGTATTTATTTTTCCACCGTTCTTTTAGAAATTTTCTAATTTCATTTTCTCTGGCATTATTACCCGGTTCATAAAAAGTGGTACCGGCAATTTCATTGGGTAAGTATTCTTCTTCAATAAAATTGCCTTCTCCTAAATGTGGATATTGGTAGTTTTTGCCATAGTCTAACTTTTTCATTAAAGAAGTTGGTGCATTGCGAATGTGCAGTGGTACAGGTAAGTTACCGGTGGTTTGAACAATTTGCAATGCTTTATTTATGGCTTCATAAGCAGCATTGCTTTTAGGTGATCCGGCTAAATAGGTAGCACATTGGCTTAAAATAATGCGGCTTTCAGGATATCCTATTTTGTTTACTGCATCAAATGTTGCATTGGCCAATAATAAGGCATTAGGATTAGCATTGCCTATGTCTTCACTGGCAAAAATAACCATACGTCTGGCAATAAACTTAACATCTTCACCACCATCTATCATGCGTGCAAGCCAATAAACGGAGGCATTGGGGTCGCTGCCTCGCATACTTTTTATAAATGCAGAAATAATATCATAATGTTGTTCGCCATTTTTATCATATAAAGCAATTTTTTGTTGCGCAATGTTTATGACCATTTCATTGGTAATAGTGATATTTTTTTCTTTGGATGATGATATAACCAACTCAAACAAATTCAACAATTTCCGGGCATCGCCGGCGGATAGTTGAAGCAGTGCAGAGGTATCTTTTAATTGAATGGAATAGGTAGCCAGCACGCTATCTTTTTCAATAGCATTTTGTAAAAGCTGTAATAAATCGCTATTCTGTAAAGGCTTTAGAATATATACCTGACACCGGCTAAGCAAAGCTGCATTTACTTCAAATGAGGGATTTTCCGTGGTAGCTCCAATTAATGTTATAATGCCTTGTTCAACAGCCCCAAGTAAAGCATCCTGCTGGCCTTTATTAAAGCGATGAATTTCATCAATAAAAAGTAAAGCGTGTTGTGTTTTTCTGGCAGTATCAATTACTTCACGTATTTCTTTAACGCCACTACTTATGGCGCTAAGTTGAAAATATGGCCATTGCAAGGTTTGTGCAATAATATTTGCTAAAGTTGTTTTGCCTACCCCGGGTGGACCCCATAATATAATTGATGGTATATAACCTTGGTGCAATGCTTTATTTAAAATACTATCTTTTCCGGTAAGGTGTTGCTGTCCGGTTAACTCCTCTAATGTTTTTGGGCGCATGCGCTCCGCCAATGGTGGCATTGTGTTCATACCTGAAAAGTAAAAAAAATATTCAGGCTTCTTGCTACTATTTTATAAATAATACTGCATATTTTTTTAAGAGCCGATAGGTAATTAAAATATGCACCAGTAAAATAATAGAGAAAGGTAGCATTATTAAAATAGCATTGCGCATAGCGGTCATTAATTCTGCAGAAGAAATATTATTTGGAATACCGGCCGGTCTTGAATTATTTAATACCTCCAAAAATTTATCATACATGGTTTTGTTGGTAAAAAAATATAAAATAGATGCACAGGAAATAATAGCCAAAATGGAAAATATAAGTGCAATAACAGAATTAATCCTAATCCAATCTTTTAAAGATGATTTACAGGCTGTTTCTTTTAAAATACCTTTATAAAGAAAAAAAGTAGCTGCAAAAATATAAATAACAACGCAAGCCAATATTACTGCACTTAGCATAACACTTGGGTTGCCAATGCCGGCAAAAATAGATATCACACTTTCAAAACCAAATAGGGTGGCAAAGGGGAGTAGAATAATTGTAAGTACTCTATA
>JAGWPI010000210.1 GCA_028877005.1 Bacteroidota bacterium
ACGTAGAAAAGATGGCTCTTATATTCGTTTTGATGATAATGCCGTTGTATTATTAAACAATGCAGATGAACCACGTGGAACGCGTATTTTTGGACCCGTTGCCCGTGAATTAAGAGATAAAGGATATATGAAAATTATTTCATTGGCTCCTGAAGTTTTATAAATAGCTGCTTTGCATAATAACTGTACAAGTGTGCGACGCAACGAAGTTGAACAAAGTTAAAAAGCTGGTAACAAAAAAATATAACTAACCCTTTAAAAAGGGTTATATAAAAGGGTAAACACCATGAGTAAAAGATTTAAACCCAAATTTAACATCAAAAAAGGCGATACCGTTGTGGTAATTGCCGGGGAAGACAAGGACTTAAAAAAACCTAGAAAGGTATTAGAAGTTCTGATTGATGAAGCGCGTGTTGTAGTAGAGGGGGTAAACATAGTTACAAAACATACCAAGCCTAATGCACAAAATACAAAAGGTGGTATTGTAAAAATAGAAGCTCCTATTCATATTAGCAATATTATGTTATGGGATGCAAAAGCCGGTGGACCTGCTAAAATAAAAAGAAGCAGAGAAGAAGGTAAATTAATTAGAATATCAAAAAAATCAGGGGAGGTTATTAAATAATGAGTACAACTAAATACACTCCGAGAATGGCGGATAAATATCGCCAGGAAGTAATTCCCGTTTTGATGAAGAAGTTTGCTTATAAAAGTGTTATGCAGGCTCCTAAAATCGAAAAAATATGTATTAACCGTGGTGTTAATGGAGCAGTTACTGACAAAAAATTAGTAGATGTTGCTGTAAACGAGTTAGAACAAATTACCGGTCAAAAAGCTGTTCCAACCTACTCTAAAAAAGACATTTCTAATTTTAAATTGCGTAAAGGTATGCCCATTGGTGCACGAGTTACTTTACGTGGCGAAAAAATGTATGAATTTTTAGATAGATTGGTTTCTGTGGCATTACCTCGTGTACGCGATTTTAAAGGTATTAGTGATAAAGCATTCGATGGTCGTGGAAACTATACCTTGGGTGTAACTGAGCAAATTATATTTCCGGAAATTGATATTGATAAAGTGAATAAAATTACCGGATTTGATATAACTATTGTTACAACTGCGCAAACCAATGAAGAAGCATATGAGTTATTAAAAGAATTAGGTATGCCTTTTAAAAGCGCAAAAAAAGAAAATAATTAAATTTTATATGGGGATAAGCCCCTTCAGCATCAATTATAAAAATTATGGCAAAAAAATCAATCATAGCCCGACAAGCCAAAAGAGAAGCAATGGTGGCCAAATATGCAGAAAAACGTGCGGCTTTGAAAGCAGCTGGTGATTATGCAGCTTTAGATTTATTACCAAAAAATGCTTCGCCTGTAAGGTTAAAAAATCGCTGCCAATTAACTGGTAGGCCCCGTGGTTATATGCGTTATTTTGGTGTATCTAGGGTAATTTTCAGAGATATGGCATTAAATGGTAAAATACCTGGTGTAACTAAAGCCAGTTGGTAATTAAAACACCATTTCAGAAACAAAATTTAATACAAGCATTTAATTAATAAACAATGGTAACTGATCCTATTGCAGACTTTTTAACGAGGATTCGTAATGCTCAAATGGCCGGTCACAGACTGGTTGAAATTCCTGCATCTAATTTAAAAAAACGGATGACCGAGATTTTATATGAGCAAGGATTTATCTTGAAATATAAATTTGAAGAAAATAATAAACAAGGTATCATCAAGATTGCTTTAAAATACGATCCTACAAGTAAACAACCGGCCATTCGTTCCCTAGAACGTATTAGCCGTCCGGGTTTAAGACAATATGCCAAACCCGCTGACATGAAACGGGTAATTAATGGTTTAGGTATTGCTATAATTAGTACTTCTAAAGGGGTATTAACCGATAAGCAAGCTAAAGCTCAAAATGTAGGTGGTGAGGTACTTTGTTATATTTATTAATCTTTTTTAATTTAAGTAGATAATTAAGCCTTTTAGTCGGGGCTGAACACAACTTAAATTCTAATTTTTAAAAAAAATCGACTATGTCAAGAATTGGAAAGCAACCCGTTACATTACCTAAAGGCGTTACAGTTATTGTAGGGAAAGATAATGAAATTACGGTAAAAGGACCTAAAGGTGAATTGAAGC
>JAGWPI010000211.1 GCA_028877005.1 Bacteroidota bacterium
GTCGGGATGACTGGATTCGAACCAGCGGCCTCTTCGTCCCGAACGAAGCGCGCTACCGGGCTGCGCTACATCCCGAAATATTTTATTTAATATATGCTACGCAAAAATACAAACTAAGCCCAATTAAGAAAAAGTAGTGCATCATATTTTCATCTATTTAATGAAAATGTATTGCTTTCAAAATCATATTTCTCCTTGCAACGTCCTTATCTTTACCCTGCCATGAAATATTACATTATTGCAGGTGAAGCCAGTGGTGATTTACATGGTAGTAACCTAATAAAAGAATTAAAGCAAGTAGATAATACAGCAACCATTCGGTGTTGGGGTGGTAACTTAATGCAACAAGCCGGAGGCCAATTGGTAAAACACTACCGCGATCTTGCTTTTATGGGCTTTGCCGAGGTTGTTAAAAACCTACCAACCATTTTAAAAAATATTGCCTTTTGTAAAAAAGATATTCAACAATTTTCACCTGATGTGCTAGTATTAATTGATTATCCTGGTTTTAACCTTCGGATGGCAAAATGGGCTAAAATTAATAACATTAAGGTAGTTTATTACATATCTCCTCAAGTATGGGCATGGAAGGAAAATAGGGTAAAATCTATGAAACAATCAATTGATAAGATGTTGGTTATTTTGCCTTTTGAAAAATTATATTACCAAAACAAATGGCACTGGGATGTGGAGTATGTTGGACATCCTTTAGTAGATGTAATTGACCAATACCAAAATAATATTCCACAAATAATTTCAGTTAACAAGCCTATTATTGCTATTTTACCCGGAAGCAGAAAACAAGAAATTAGTGTTAAATTACCCGTCATGCTTCAGGTTGCTGCCTATTTTCCGGAATATGAATTTATAGTAGCACAAGCACCGGGACAAGAAGATGATTTTTATGCACCATTTTTAGCACCTTATCAAAATGTATCTATTGTAAAAAACAATACTTACGGTTTATTGTGCAGTAGCAAAGCCGCATTGGTTACCAGTGGTACTGCTACTTTAGAAACAGCATTATTTGGTGTGCCGGAAGTTGTTTGCTATAAAGGGAGTGCTATTAGCTATGCCATTGCCAAACGCTTAGTTAAAATAAAATATATTTGTTTGGTTAATTTAATTATGGATAAACCGGTTGTGAAGGAGTTAATTCAACATGATATGACGGTAACAAATATGGTAAAAGAACTAAGCGCACTTTTGAATGATGAGGATAAATTAATTGCATTAAAGAAAGATTATGCGGAATTGAAAACTTTACTTCAGGCAGGCGGACATGCATCTTCAAAAGCCGCAAATATAATATTTGAAGTAACTCAGCATTGATGCACAAAACTACCAAACCTGCAAGTATATATTGAAGCGGCCGGTTGATAGCAACAAAATTTATCGCTACCAAAAAAACTATTATTTGTGCATTAGAGGTATTATTACTAATTTAAAAAGCATGATAATTAATGCTACAATAAACATGAGCAATGAAATTCGATTCATACCATGCATATATTTTAAGTATGTAGTACGCGGTTGATTGGGGTCTCGCTTTTTGATGAACAAGTATTGAAGTATTTGATTCCAGATGCCCATAGTCTTTTTTTTTAATAGCAACAAACATTCGCCTATTTTGTTGATTTATGGTTTTAAAATGGGTGCTAAAACTTTAAATTGACCATCAATAGCATCGCTTTGATAATGTAAACCCAAAATGTTAGCAATTAATGGAAAAACATGAACATTTTCAAAGCCTCGAATAGTGTAATGTTGTTTAAAAATAGGTCCCCAAGCATAAAAACTGGCCCGCATGTCAGGCATATCATTATCATATCCATGCTTACCGGGTGTTATTTTACGGTTGGTTAAATTGAATACTTTTGGAAATTTTGGAACAAGCAAGATATCACCAACCCGATTAAAATAATCATTAGCTGCATTGTAGTGCCACCGTTCAGGAATTTGACTGGCTAAATAAACATCATAATCTTTTGCCTGGGCTTTTAGTGCCTCATAAGTGGGCAAAATAGCCGATTTGTTTTTTGCATATAAATGCAAAAGCATATCACTGCGGGGAATAATAAACTGTGTTGTATCAATGACAGTAGGAAGCGGTAAAGTGTGCTGCACATCTACATCTGTCATACCATGATCTGAAACAAAAATATAGTTAATAGGCAGATGTAAGGTTATTAAAGCTTTATTGAGCTTAGCAATAGCATCATCAACAAAATGAACTGCATCTTTGGTTTGTTGACTAAAAACGCCATATGTATGTTCTGCATGATCAACTTGGGGTAAATAAAAAGTAATAAAATGTGGCCTTTTTTCCGGCGGCAATTCTAACCATTTTTTAACCACCTCTACCCTTTCATCTATGCCAATTTTTTCATTATAATTGTAATAATAGGTAGGCCTTATTCCTTGTATAGCTGCTTCAGAAGCTACCCAATAAAAACTGGCCGTAAGCATTTTTTGCTGCTCTGCCAACACCCACAAAGGTGTGCCGCCATACCAAGAACTATCTGCCACCGCTTTTTTATTACCCATTGTGTAAGTTTGGTTCTTGTTTTCATCAAAAAAACTGTTATCAACTAACCCATTATGTGCAGGATACATTCCGGTAATAATGGCATAATGGTTAGGGAAAGTGAGCGATGGGTAAGAAGGTTTCATATATTCTGCCTGTACACCTGATAAACGCAATTGTTGAATATGTGTAGCATGAAAACTATCAGCTAAATCATACCTAAAACCGTCGGCCGAAATAAGAATAACATAAGGTTTTTGTTGCTGTTCTAAACTGTTTAACCTATTAGTCAAAATGTGTTGAATGGTATCTTGCGCATGCAATTGTACCAGTACCAGCCAACCTATTACTACCAACAAAAGTTTATTCATTACATACATATAAAATAATTTAATTTTAAAATATTTCAAAACTACCGGGCATTAAACCTCCATCCACTGCTGCAAATAACGGGAAATTTGCTCGGTTTCTATAATAAAACCATCATGACCATAAGTTGAATGAATAAGTACCAAAGTAGCATTTGGCATGTGTTCTGCCATAAATTGCTGTTCAGCAATGGGACATAAAATATCGCTGGTAATACCTATTATGAAAGTGGGTGTATGTAAATTTTGCAAAACCTTTATTAAATTGCCACCTCTACCTCTAGCTAGGTGATGACTATCCATAGCCTTAGTAAGCAACCAATAGCTGTATGCATTAAAACGGTTCACTAATTTATCTCCTTGATAATGGATGTAAGCAGATGCTTTAAAATGATCTATTTTTTCAGGATCGGAATCGGTTTGTTTTTGTTGAAAAGTTTCGTAATTACGATAAGTAAGCATACCTATAGCTCTTGCTGCTTTTAACCCTTTTGCACCAGCTTGGGGTAGAGGCTGTTGCCATGTACAATCTGCTTCTATAGCCAATCGCTGTGCAGTATGAACAGCAACTCCCCAAGCACTTTCTGATGGGGAAGTAGCAATTAAAAATAATCTTTGCACAATAGTTGGCTCCATTATTGCCCATTCTAATGCCTGATAACCGCCCATACTTCCACCCATAAGTAAATAAATGGCATCAATACCTAAATGCTTTCTTAATAAAATGTGTGCTTGTACCATATCGCGTATGGTAATACCCGGAAAACTAGCATAATAAGGTTGTTGTGTATTAGGATTAATACTTAATGGCCCTGTAGAACCATAACATGAGCCAATAATATTAGCACCAATAATAAAATATTTTTCTGGATTTATATAACACCCCTCGCCAACCAATCCTTTCCACCACATAGCTGCATCAGCATTTGCAGTTAATGCATGGCAAACCCATATTACATTATTTTTTTCCCTGTTAAGGGTGCCATAAGTAGTATATGCAATGCTAATACCGGATAGTACGGATCCGTTTTCTAAAGTAAAATTTTCATGAAAGTCAAAAACTTGCGTCATATTAATTCCGAGTTTCAACAGCAAAATAAGCACATGATTAAATTACATTTGCATAAATCTTTACACCATGACAACAATTGAAGTAAAAAGAGTAGATGATGCCTATGCTTTTATAGGGACAGACAGTAATGGGCACACTATTAGAACCGATGGTGCGGCTGAAATTGGCGGGCACAATACTGGTTTTAGGCCTATGCAAACCCTTTTAATGGGTTTAGGAGGTTGCAGTGGTGTTGATATTGTATCTATTTTGAAAAAACAAAGACAGGAAATTACTGAATTTAACATGACCATTAAAGCTGAACGCGAACAGGGTAAAGAACCGGCTTTATGGAAATATGTTCATATTCATTTTACCTTTAAAGGAAATGTAGATGTAGAAAAAGCACAAAAAGCGTGTGCATTATCTATTGATAAATATTGCTCAGTTGCTGCCACACTGCGAGCTGCAGGATGTACTATAGAGTGGGACGCTACTGTACTATCTTAATAATTTTTAATGAATTGAAAAAAAACTATGCAACAAAATAAATTTACAAAAGCCATACGCATTCAAACAGAGCGAACAAATGAAATGGAACATAGCACTCCACTTTTTTTAACTAGCAGTTTTTGCTATGATGATGCTGAATCCATGCGGGCTGCATTTGCAGATGAAACTGACGATAATATTTATAGTCGTTTTAGTAATCCGAATGTACAAGAGTTGATTGATAAAATATGTGCTTTAGAAGGGGCAGAGGCTGGATTTGCTACTGCTTCTGGCATGAGTGCTATTTTTGGATCATTCATGGCTTTATTAAAACAAGGCGACCACCTGTTGGCTTGTAACAGCATTTTTGGTAGTACACATACTGTAATTACCAAATACCTTAATCGCTATGGTATAACATATAGCTACATTAGTGCTACTGCTTCTGAAAACGAATGGGTTGCTGCTATACAGCCCAATACTAAAATGATTTATGTAGAAACGCCTACCAATCCGGGTTTAGATGTTATTGATTTAAAAATGCTGGGAAAATTAGCAAAACAAAATAACGTTATTTTGAATGTAGATAATTGCTTTGCCACGCCAATTGTACAACAACCTATTACTTTTGGTGCAGATTTGGTTATACACTCTGCTACCAAATGGATTGATGGTCAGGGAAGAGTATTGGGAGGTGTTTTGGTGGGCCGA
>JAGWPI010000212.1 GCA_028877005.1 Bacteroidota bacterium
GCAAACGTATCAAATCCAGTGCAGAATATATAACACAAATTCATCATGCAGACGAATTTACAATACAATATTATTTTAAACATGGGAAAGAAATTACGGAATGGTTGGCTATGGATGATACTTTTTTTCTGTCCATCACCAGCTTTTTTAAAAGAACGCCCAGTAAACTGAATATACACACTATTGAACCTTCTGTTATTATGGGTATTCATCATGATGATTTAATGCATTTGTGTGATGAATACCATGATGTGGAACGTTGGCTCCGTAAATTATTAACTCGTTCACTCATTTCATCACAACAACGAATGGATGCAATACAGTTTGAAACAGCATTACACCGCTATCGTCGTTTGGCCGAGGAGCATCCAACTATTTTACAGCGTGTTCCGTTATCTTATATTGCTTCATTTTTAGGTATTACACAAGAAACTTTGAGTAGGATTAGGGCGCATCGATAAATTTTTTGATTATTGTCAATGAAACATGTTCCCAATCATTTGAACTTTATGTTTCATTAATTAATCAATTATGAAATTTTCTACATTGTTGCTTGTTATGGCAATTATATGCAGTACAAATGCCTTGTATGCGCAATCAAATAAAGCCAAAGATTTAGTTGCTAAAATGACTTTGGAACAAAAAGTTGAACTAGTAGTAGGAATGGGGATGCGCTTGCCCGGACCTACTGCTGCTTCAGATAAAAAAACAGATACCGAAAAGCATGAAATAGCCGGATTTCAATTGCCTCCATCATTACCAAATGATGCAACCATTCCGGAAAAAGTACCCGGCGCTGCCGGAAGAACTCATGCCATTGAAAGTTTAGGCTTACCTTCTTTAACTTTATCTGATGGCCCTGCCGGTGTACGTATCAATCCATTAAGAGATAATCATCCCAATCAAACTTATTATGCTACTGCCTGGCCGGTAGGCACTTTACTAGCTTCCACTTGGGATACAGCTTTGGTGCAAACTGTAGGAAATGCATTTGGTAAAGAAATAAAAGATTATGGTATTGATGTGATTTTGGCACCTGCTATGAATATTCAACGAAATCCACTGGGGGGAAGAAATTTTGAGTACTATTCTGAAGATCCGTTTGTATCCGGTCACATTGCTGCGGCAATGGTACGTGGTGTACAAGAAAATGGGGTGGGTACTTCTATTAAACATTTTGTAGCCAATAATCAGGAAACCAATAGAAACAGTATAAACACCATAGTAAGCGAAAGAGCTTTACGAGAAATTTATTTAAAAGGTTTTGAAATTGCTGTAAAGGAAGCAAAACCATGGACGGTTATGTCATCATACAATTTAATTAATGGCACTTATACCTCTGAGAGTCATGATTTATTAACCAATATTTTGCGAAATGAATGGGGATTTAAAGGGTTAGTGATGACTGATTGGTTTGGTGGAAAAGATGCTGTAGCCCAAATGAAAGCGGGTAATGATTTACTAATGCCCGGTACTATTCTTCAATACAATGCCATTTTAAAAGCAGTAAAAGATGGACAATTGGAGGAAAGAATTATAGATAGAAATGCTGCTAGAGTAGTTGATTTAATTTTAGAATCACCAACATACAAAAAATTTGTTTACACAGATAAGCCCAATTTAAAAGCCAATGCGGCAATTTCAAGAAAAGCAGCAGCGGAAGGAATGGTTTTGTTACAAAATAACAACAACGCATTACCGTTGATGCAATCATCACAAAAACAATTAGCTTTATTTGGTAATACATCCTATGACATAATTGCCGGCGGAACCGGAAGCGGTGATGTAAATAAAGCGTATACTATTTCGTTAGAAAAGGGTTTATTAAATGCGGGGTTTAAAATTGATAAAAATTTAATTAATGCATATACAACCTACATAGCAGCCGAAAAAGCGAAACAACCCAAACCTCGATTCTTTTTTGAATTAGTGCCACGTGTTAAAGAAATGAATTTAGAACAACCACTGCTACAAAATGAAGCCAAAAGTGCAGATGCTGCTATTATAACTATTGGTAGAAATGCAGGCGAGGGAGCAGATAGAAAAATAGAAAATGATTTTACTTTGTCTAGTGAAGAAAAAAATATGATACAACAGGTATGTGATGCATTTCATTCACAAAATAAAAAAGTAATAGTGGTGTTAAATATTGGTGGGGTAATTGAAACAAATAGCTGGCGTAGTATGCCCGATGCTATTTTATTAGCTTGGCAGCCGGGTTTAGAAGCAGGGAATGCCATTGCAGATGTTATTAGTGGCAAAGTAAACCCTTCCGGAAAACTAGCCGTAACATTTCCCATTCATTATCAAGATGAGCCTTCTGCTAAAAACTTTCCGGGTAAAGAACTGCATCCTACAGAACACAAAGGTTTTTCTTTAATGGGTGTTCCTGCAGAAGTTATATATGAAGAAGGTATTTATGTAGGGTATCGCTATTTTAATTCCTTTCATATACCAACAGCTTATCCATTCGGTTATGGGTTGTCATATACACAATTTTCATTGAAACCTATACAGCTTAGTACAACAAACATGCAAAAAAGTATTACTGCAATTGTAACTGTTACCAACACGGGTAAAACTGCCGGCAAAGAAGTGGTACAAGTTTACATAGCGGCCCCCAAAAGCAATATTGTTAAGCCTGCAGAAGAGTTAAAGGCTTTTGCTAAATCCAAACTATTAAAGCCAGGTGAATCACAAACTTTTAATTTTGTATTTACCCCCGCTCAACTTGCTTCATTTCATACTGAACAAGCAGCATGGATGGCCGATGCAGGAAAGTATACCATTAAAGTTGGCAATTCATCAGAAAATATAATTCAAACAGCTACCTTTCAACTACCTGATCAAGTAATTACAGAAAAAGTAACTAATTTATTATCACCAAAACAACCTATTCAGGAAATGCAGTTACAATAATTTAACCCCTATAATAACCAATAAGTGCAATTACCAACTTCAACCTAACATTGCACAACAAAAGGCAGCGGTTAACGTTGCCTTTTTGGTTACCTATTTTTAGTAATAGAAAATAGGCAATTAAAATTCTGTTACCTTTAAAAAATATTCCAAATTATAACAACATTTAAAAATAATTTATGCAATTTTCGGCACAACAAATAGCAGATATGCTACAAGGTATTATTGAAGGCAATAGCTTGGTAACTGTATCTACTTTATCAAGAATTGAAGAAGGTAAGCCAGGGTCGCTATCATTTTTAGCCAATCCATTGTATACACAATATTTATATACTACACAGGCTTCTATAGTCATTATAAATAAAGATTTTGAGGTTAAAGAAAAAGTTGCGGCTACTTTAATAAGAGTTGATAATGCACAAACTGCTTTTGCTAAATTGCTGGAACTATATAACCAAATAAAACTGAATAAAACAGGTATTGCAACTAATGCACACATTGAATTAACAGCAACAATAGGTAATAACGTTTATGTAGGGCCATTTGCGTATATAGGCGAAAATGTAAAAATTGGAAATGCTGTTAAAATTTATCCACAAGTATATATTGGTGATAATTGTGTAATTGGCGATAACACTACTTTGTTTGCCGGGGTTAAAGTTTACTCAGAAACCCAAATTGGGAAAAATTGTATTATTCATTCTGGAACAGTGATTGGGAGCGATGGGTTTAGGTTTGATCCTCAAAATGAAGGGAATGAAAAAATTGCACAAATTGGCAATGTGGTTATTGAAGATGATGTTGAAATAGGTGCCAATTGTGCCATTGACCGGGCAACACTTGGTTCTACTGTTTTACGAAAAGGCGTAAAGTTTGATAACTTAATTCATATAGCACACAATGTAGAAGTAGGCGAGCATACCTATATTGCAGCACATGGTGTTATAGCAGGCTCTACAAAAGTGGGTAAAAATTGTATGTTTAGCGGTCAGGTAGGTTTGGTAGGCCATTTACAAATTGCGGATAATACAATTATTACAGCGCAATCCGGTATTTCAAAAAGTATTACAAAACCTGGTGAAGTATACATGGGTTCACCAGCTTTTGATGCCAATAAATATCGCAAAGCATATATTCATTTTAGGAATTTAGAGCAGCTGGTACAAAGGGTAGCTGCACTTGAAAAAAGTAAATAAAATAAATATACCGGGGAAAATATATCGTTAATTCCTTAATGCAACCATTGCATTCAATTCCGGGTCCCAAACCTTTAATCGTAAACAGGCAACAATATCTTTTGGATGTAAAGTGGTTACCGTTGCTTTTTGAAGGGCAGGTATATTCTGCATAGCTTCAGGTAAGCGGTAAAAAGGAATTTTACAATTAAGGTGATGAACGTGGTGGTAACCGATATTAGCGGTAAACCATTGCCACACCTTACCCATTTTCATATAACTAGATGATTCTAAGGCAGCTGCGGCATAACTCCATTCTGTGTTGCAGCGATAACTAGCACCCGGAAAGTTATGTTGTGCATAAAACAAGTAAGCACCCAGCATATGCGACAAAAAGAAAGGGAGAAAAAACACAAAAAACCAAATTTGCCACCCAAAATATAACCATAAAAATAAAGCAATGCTAATGTGTAATACAAGCACTACTGCAGAATCCCAATGCCTTTTTTTTGAACTTAAAAATGAACGAACACACATTCCAAACATAAACATTGTGAAATAAGAAAAAAACATATTCAACGGATGCCGAATAGCCAGGTATATTTTTTGTTCATTTTTATTTGCTGCGTAAAACTTTTGTTTTGTCATAATTGGATAAGATCCAATACTGGCGCTGTACAATTTAGCATTGTTATTATGGTGATGATCGTGTGATCGTTTCCAAATGCTGGGTGGTGTAATCATATAAGCGCCAAAAATGGTAAATAAAATATTAGCAGCAATCGATTTGTTTAAAATTGTATGATGCTGAAAGTCATGAAAAATGATGAACATGCGCGATAGCAATAAAGCGGATAATACACTAAAAAATAATTTAATTAAAATACCAGACAACAGGAATGTTGATGATAAACTTGCTATTAATAAAATGGTGGTAGAGAGGGTATAATACCAACTCTTCCAACGAATTTCTTTGGCAAATGGTTTGGTGGATA
>JAGWPI010000213.1 GCA_028877005.1 Bacteroidota bacterium
TGATTTGGATTGAGTTTTGCAAAACGTGGCTTTTCTTCATCTTCTGCATGGCCAATTTGCACCATTGCCCCATAACGGCCCATTCTGGCAATTACTTTTTTCCCGCTAGTTGGGTCTATACCTAGTTCTCGCTCTCCTTTAGCTCTTTCTGCATTTTCTAAAGTATGTTCAATATCTTCATGAAAGGGCTGATAAAAATTGCCAATCATTTTATTCCACTGAATTTTTCCTTCTGCAATTTCATCAAAATTCTCTTCAATTTTAGCAGTAAAACCATAGTCCATAATTTTTTGAAAATGCTGTTTTAAAAAATCTGTTACTAGCATACCTAAGTCGGTTGGGAATAATTTGTTTTTTTCTGCACCTGTTATTTCTGAAATAATGTTTTTTTCAATTTGATTATTCGGTGTAAGCTTTAAAAGGATAATTTGTCTGGGTGTACCTTCTTTATCTCTTTTTTCTACATAATTCCGTTTTACGATGGTTGAAATAGTGGGCGCATAAGTTGAGGGGCGGCCAATACCTAATTCTTCTAATTTTTTTACTAATGAGGCCTCCGTATATCTTGCAGGTGGTCTGCTGTATTTTTCAGTAGCTAATAATTCTTTAAAAGTTAATTTTTGACCTTTAGTTAATGGTGGTAACATTTTCTCTGTATCTTCTTCATCCTCGTCATCTCTGCCTTCAAAGTAAACTTTCAAAAAGCCGTCAAATTTTAATACTTCACCGGTAGCTGTTAGTGTTTCGTGGTTGGTTGAAATATCAATTTCTGCAACAGTTTTTTCAAAAGTAGCATCACTCATTTGTGAAGCAATGGTTCTTTTCCAAATTAATTCATATAATCTTTTGGTATCTGCTTCATCAATAGTGTGCCTATTCATGTAAGTAGGCCGTATTGCTTCATGTGCTTCTTGGGCACTTTCATTTTTATTTTTAAATTTTCTAGGCTGATGGTATTGGTGCCCATAGTATTCATTTATTTCTTTTTTAATATCAATTAAGGCAGTATCAGAAAGTTGAATACTATCTGTACGCATGTATGTTATATAACCGCTTTCATATAACTTTTGGGCCAATAACATGGTTTTACTAACCCCATAGCCAAGTTTTCTGGAGGCTTCTTGTTGCAGGGTAGAAGTGGTAAAAGGAGCTGCAGGCGTGCGTTTGGCTGGCTTTACTTCAACTTGTTGTACAATATATTCTGCTCCAATGCATTGTTGTAAAAAATCATTTGCTGCTTCGGCGGTGGGTATTTTAGAAGGTCCTTCTGCTTTAAAAATTACTGTTTTGTTGTGCACATCTGGTGCAGCAAATAGTGCCTCTATTTTAAAATTTTTTTCCGGAATAAATTGGTTTATTTCTCTTTCTCTTTCTACTATTAATCTTACAGCAACACTTTGCACACGGCCGGCACTTAAACTACGTTGCATTCCAATTTTTCGCCATAAAACGGGGCTTAATTCAAACCCAACTAATCTATCTAATACTCTTCTGGCTTGTTGTGCATTAACCAAATTCATATTAATGATTCTTGGGTTTTCAACTGCTTTTCTTATAGCCGGGGCGGTTATTTCATGAAATACTATTCGTTTGGTTTTTTTGGGGTCTAATCCTAAAACTTCAGCTAAATGCCAACTAATGCTTTCTCCTTCTCGGTCCTCATCCGAGGCTAACCAAACCTCTGCGGCTTTTGAGGCTAATTGTTTTAAATCTTTTACCACCTTTTGTTTTTCATCGGGTACAATATAACGTGGTTCAAAGTTTTTATTAACATCTATGCCCATATCATCTTTCTCTAGGTCTCTAATATGGCCATAACAACTTTTCACCTCAAAATCATTTCCCAAGATTTTGCCTATCGTTTTGGCCTTTGCCGGTGATTCAACAATTAATAAATTCTTTGCCATGCTATTTAAATATGTTGTGAACAATACCAACGAATCTAAGTACGAATGGTTAAATAATGGTTTTTACAGCCATTATTTTCAATAAAGTACGATGCAATATTAGTTTAAAGCTTCAAATCACAAAAACGATTATTCCCGATTGCTGAATGAAATAATGGCATTTTTAACAGATTTACTTCTATAAATGTTACTATGTCCTAGTCCTTTTGTACAAAAAAATGAAATATGTGGATACTGTTTTTGTTGAACAGGTACTACATCTTTAAATGGGCAAATTTTATCTTGTTCATCGTGTATCCATAAAACGGGAGCATGAACATGGGCAATGGCCCGGCTTACAGAAAAATATTGTATACTATGTTTAGAAAGGTCTTTAATGTGATCAATCAATGCCAATTTTGTGTTGATATTTAGCCTTAATATTTTAGAAAATGCTTGAATAGCTGTTGAGGTTTCTATGGCGGGGGCTATTAATATTAATTTTGCAGTAATTTGTAATTTTTCTGCTGCTAATGTTATGGCCATACCGCCTAATGAATGACCTATATATATGTCAAAGGGACCCAATTTTTTAGATATGGCTACTATGGCATTTCTATACTCCAATACATTGGTTGTTTTTCCATCACTTAATCCATGTGCCGGCGCATCAAAAGCAAATACGGTGAATCCTTGTTGTAAAAGGGGCTGAATAAAATGTGCAAATCGGTAGGTACAACTATCAAATCCATGTGCAATTAATACTTTTTTTCTTTTATCTTTTTCTTGTTCGGGCTGCCATTGCCAACCTCTTAAAGTTTTTCCTTCAAATGATAATGTAAGGGGTGAAGCAAATGCAAATTCAGCAGGGGCAATTCTTTTAGGTTTTCCTGAATAGGGGGTAGAAAAAAGTTGAAATGCCTTTAGTGCAGCTGCGCGTACACTAAAAACAGACAGTAGCTTTATCAGTACAATATAATAACTTGCCTTTATTTTAGTCTTGGTTTTCTTATTCATACTAAAAACAAATATATGGATATTGTTATTCTTGGAGCTGGCAATTTGGCAAGTATATTTGGTCAATTATTATCTCAAAATAAATATAAAATAATACAAATTGTTGGTAAAACTACCCATCATGCAGCTGCATTGGCAGAAAAATTAAAGACCTCTTACACTACAGATGTTAGCAAAATATATGACCATGCCCAAATGTATTTGTTTGCATTACCAGATAATTTAATTCAGGAAGTAGCTGCCCATGAGGTATTTCAACATAAATTATTAGTGCATACCGCTGGTAGTGTTCCTGCTACTGTATTTAAAAATTTTACTGATAACTATGGGGTACTTTGGCCTATTCAAAGTTTACATGCAGAAAGTCCTACGACAATTAATTTTCCTTTATCCATCACTGCCAGTAACACATTTGTATTAAACAGTTTATTGCAATTAAGTAAATGTTTAACAACCGGAGAGGTTGTTGTTTTATCTGATGAACAAAAAGAAAAGTTGCACCTTTCAGCAGTTTTTGTATCTAATTTTACTAACTATTTGTATCATATAGCTTTTAATTATTGTAAGGAGCAAGGCCTTCCTTTCTCTTTGTTAATTCCATTAATTCATCAAACCGCAACCCGAATAAATGAAACAACAGTTCCTATTGCATTGCAAACGGGGCCAGCTTTTCGAAATGATTCAAATACCATTTTAAAACACCTTTTATTATTAAAAAATCATCCGGAATACGAACAATTTTATCAACTTTTTACTAAAAATATCAGTAAGGAAGGTATCAAAAAACAAATCCCTCAACAGTAAACTGTGAGGGACTTTTTGGCAAGCAATTGAACGTAAACGTATCCACAATATAATTTTTTTTATTTAAAAACTAATTTTTTATTTATGCTATAAATTGGCTTTTATTAAAATTATTGCAATTATTAAATCACCGTTAAAGTTATATTTCATTAATTTAATGATATGCATCTGACCGTTTCCAATAATTTTGCTTGAATAAAAGCATCAACTAAAATAAAATTAATACCGTTTCGTATTGAGAGGCGTTGGGTAATATTATTGAATTATTTAAAAAATTGAACAATTGAAAGTTATTCAAGCATTTTTGCAACTTATTCGTTGGCCAAACCTAGTATTTATTTTTCTAACTCAGGCAATGTTTGAGTATTGTATTGTAAAGCCCTTATTTGAAAATGCAGGAATAAGCAATACTTTAAATACTACATCTTTTTTGCTGTTAACTTTTAGTTTAATCTGTATTGCTGCAGGTGGTTATGCCATTAATGATTATTTTGATTTAAATATTGATTTAGTTAACAAACCAAAAAGATTAGTAGTTGATAAAACAATTAGCCGTAGATGGGTAATTCTTTGGCACTTTATTTTTAGTATTGTTGGTATTATATTAGGATTTTATATAGATAGAACCACCTCTACTGCATTTATTGGCATCTTTAATGTATTTAGTGTGTTACTTTTATTTATTTATTCTACTACGCTGAAAAAAAAGTTTTTAATTGGTAATGTACTTATTTCAATACTTACAGCATGGTCTATTTTAATACTTTGGTGGGCAGAGCAATGGTATTTTTTTGCCAAGCCTTCCGTTGCTAATTTAGACACCCATAAACTATTTAGATTTACCATTTTATATGCTGGTTTTGCATTTATTATTTCCTTAATTAGAGAAGTTGTAAAAGATATGGAAGATATTGATGGGGATAGAAAATACGGTTGTAAAACCATGCCCATTATTTGGGGAATTAATAGTACAAAAATATTTACTTTAGTTTGGACTATTGTGCTAACTGCTACATTATTAATTATACAATTATATGTATTATTCATTGGATGGTGGTTGACCGCATTATATGGTTTTATTTGTATTACATTACCGTTATTTCAAGTAATAAGGTTATTGGTGAAAGCTAAAATCAGTAAAGATTTTCATCAAATAAGTTCTCTGGTAAAAATCATTATGTTTACCGGTATTGTTTCTATGTTATTTTTTTTATATCCGGCATAAATAGCGTTTAATCTTATAATTTGCTAACGTATATTGCGTGTACTATGCAAGAAATTATTTTAGCTTCACACTCTCCTCGCCGAAAAGAGTTATTAGAAAAAGTAGGTATTCCTTTTATTGTAGTAACAAAAACTACAGATGAATCTTACCCCTCTTCACTTTCTGCAAGTGATATTGCCATTTATATTGCCCGCAATAAGGCAATGGCAGTAAAAGAAAAAATAACAGCCGATTTTCACGGTGAGCTTAACCATAAAACCATTCTTGCTGCCGATACTATTGTGGTAATAGATGATACTATTTTGGGAAAACCGGCCAATAGGGCAGACGCTATAAGAATGATTTTGAGCTTATCTAATCGCAAACATCAGGTAATAACAGGTGTTGTTTTATTATTCAATAATGAAAAAGAAGTAGCATTTGCTGAAATTACGGATGTATATTTTAATGCTGTTTCTGAAAATGAAGCAGCTTATTATGTAGATAATTATCAGCCATTTGATAAGGCAGGCGGATATGCTATACAGGAATGGATTGGATATGTAGGTGTTAAAGCCATTAAGGGTGACTATTACAATGTTATGGGATTGCCTATTAATAAAATTTATAACTTATTGTGTAAGTAAAAAATTTTCTATATATTGAAGTTTTATTTTTAAAGCCTATGCTTGAACTTCAATATCTCTCCGAAAGATTGCTGCATTTTATTTGGCAGTTTCAATATTTTAATTCAGCATCATTATTAACAGATGCAGGTGAGCCGATTAAAATTATTAAAATAGGTCAATACA
>JAGWPI010000214.1 GCA_028877005.1 Bacteroidota bacterium
AAAATTGGTAATGGTAATTTTTAGCGGATGAAATACCACCATCTTTCTAAGTGCTACCTTATTTAATCTTTCACGCACATAAAACTCCAGTAAACCAATATCTACCAAGTTTTCTCTTTTAGCAATGCCAATACCATCGCAAAAATCACGAATACTTTCCGGCAAATAGCCTCTTCTGCGCATGGCACTAATGGTTGGCATACGGGGATCATCCCAACCCGCTACCAATTGTTCATTTACCAATTGTAAAAGTTTTCTTTTACTCATTACAGTATATGAAAGATTACGTCTTGCAAACTCGTATTGATGAGAAGGGTAAATACCTAATTTTTCAATAAACCAATCATACAACTCTCTGTGCGGAACAAATTCTAAGGTACAGATAGAATGGGTAATATTTTCTATACTATCGCTCTGCCCATGTGCAAAATCATACATTGGATAAATGCACCATTTATTTCCTGTGCGATGGTGGTGCGCATGTTTAATACGATACATAAGTGGGTCGCGCATTAACATGTTAGGATGCGTCATATCTATTTTAGCACGAAGCACCTTTTCTCCATCTTTAAATTGCCCATTTCGCATTGCTTCAAATAGCACTAAATTTTCTTCTATACTTCTATTTCTAAAAGGGCTATTAATACCTGGTTGTGTAGGTGAACCTTTTTGTGAAGCAATTTCTTCGCTGGTACTATCATCTACATAAGCCAATCCTTTTTTTATAAGTTGAATGGCAAATTGGTATAATGTTTCGAAATAATCACTTGCATATAATTCATGCTTCCATTCAAACCCTAACCATTTAATGTCTGCTTTAATACTATCTACATATTCTGTATCTTCTGTAATAGGATTGGTATCATCAAACCTAAGATTGGTATATCCACCATATTTTTTGGTTAGTCCAAAATTGAGGCAAATACTGGTGGCATGCCCCATATGTAAATAACCATTAGGTTCGGGTGGAAAACGGGTGATAATTTGTTGATACTTCCCCGATGCTAAATCAGCCTCAATAATTTCTTCTAAAAAATTTAAACTTTTTTCTTCACTCATACCTCATACAATTGTAATAGACAAATGTACGGCATACAAGCATATAAAACCTACTAAACATATACAGCGCGTAGTACATTTCTGTTATTTTGCAGCATGGTATAAATATTTTATAGTAAGCTATAACATAAGATAAATTGTTAAAACCGTTAGCAAAAGCAGCATAAAGCCTATTTTGCATTTCTTACCATAAATTGGATATTATTTTTAATGAATTGGATAAAATTAATTTTTGTATGTGGTGTTACATTGTTTCTGCAACCTATTAAAATGGAGGCACAACCAACTTGTTCTTTAAAAGGGCAAACACCTACTAGCGCATTTCCGGTTTGTGGCGTTAAAACATTTACACAAGGCTCAGTAGGTATTTGTGGAAATACACCCATTCCTGTTCCACCATGTACGGGTGGTGCTAATTCATTTATAGCTACAAATAAAAATCCATATTGGTATAAATTTACTTGCTATCAAACCGGCACTCTTAGTTTTGTTATAACTCCCAATACCCTATCGGATGATTATGATTGGCAAATTTTTGATATAACCGGTGTGGATCCTAATACAGTTTTTACTGACCCCTCTCTTTTTGTGGCTTGTAATTGGTCTGGAGTAGGCGGATTAACCGGAACAGCCGATACTGCATCAGCACCCAATCAATGTGCATCTCCCAATACTTATGCAGCCGGAGGTGTTTCTCCTTTTAGCAAATCGCCTATCATTACTCAAGGACATACCTATTTATTGCTAGTGAGTCATTACACGGATAGCCAGAGTGGTTATACTTTAACATTTTCAGGTGGTACTGCAAGTATTACCGACCCCAATATTCCCAATTATAGTAAGGCATCGGGTATATGTGGTGGAAAAGAAATATATTTAAAATTGAGTAAAACAGTTCAATGTTCATCAATAGCGGCAGATGGAAGTGATTTTACACTTTCTCCCACTGCTTCGGTGCAATCTGCATTCGGCGTTGGATGTAATACAGGGTTTGATAGTGATTCTATTATTGTACAATTAAATACACCGCTATCACCAAATACTTATAATATTTTACAAATGATGGGTTCTGATGGTAATACGCTTTTAGATAATTGCTTCAATGCAGTACCGTTGGGAACACAGACTGCTTTTACTATTACTGCTCAACAATTAGTGAAGGCCGATTTTAATTATAATATACATTATGGTTGTCAGCAAGATACTATTATTTATTTGTTACAAGCTCAAAATGCTACTAATTGGTTATGGACTTTTGATAATACCACTACCAGTACAGATGCAAATCCTTCCATTATATATCCAAGCTTAGGACAAAAGCAAATTAAATTGGTAGCATCCAACAGTGTTTGTGCAGATAGTATTATAAAAACAGTATTGTTAGACAATTATCCGCCAAAGGCCTATTTTTCTGCGCCGGAATATATTTGCCCAAGTGATGCTGTAAATTTTACTGATTCAAGCATTGGGCTTATCACTAAATGGTTTTGGGATTTTGGTAACGGGCAAACCAGCACACTTCAAGCACCGGCGGCACAAAATTATCCTAATAACAACAGAACCACAAACTACCCAATTCAATTAACTGTTACAGATACTGCAGGTTGTACCAATACCTTCACCAAATTATTGAAAGCGGTTCCCAACTGCTATATTGCTGTACCCTCTGCATTTACACCTAACGGCGATGGGTTAAATGATTTCTTATATCCTTTAAATGCTTACAAAGCCATTAATTTAACCTTTATAGTATATAATCGATTTGGACAAATTATTTTTAAAACCAATGATTGGACTCAGAAATGGGATGGCACTGTAAATGGGCTAGCTCAACCAAGCGGTACCTACATATGGACTTTAACCTATACTGATAGCCAAACAGGTGAAAAATTTGCATTAAAAGGTACAACGGTGCTAATCAGGTAAAGTATAAGTTTGAATAAATTGAATGGCAGCAATCATATCATCATGTAAAACCCTATCTTTTTCATTAAAGGATACTACCGTTTCCATGGTTGCTCCGAATATTGAAGAGGAGGAAAAATCCGAGCATTTGCCCCCCCCCCCTATCCTCCCCTCCTTCC
>JAGWPI010000215.1 GCA_028877005.1 Bacteroidota bacterium
TATTCTTATTTTTTCTAACAAAGCATTCAATTGTACAGCTTCCTCCTCACTAATGTTAAAGTCTGCATCACGCTGTGCATCAATGGCTGCACTACATTTTTCCAACAATTTTGTACCTGCTTCGGTTAAATGAATAACCGTTTCTCTTTTATCTATTTCCGATTGGTTACGCTCCACTAATTTTTTTAATTCCAATCTATCTACAATTCTAGGAACATTAGAATTTTTTTCAATCATTCTTCCGGCAATATCTTTTACACACATATTTTCAGGATGTTTCCCTTTCAATATCCTTAAAACATTAAACTGTTCAGGTGTAATGCCGAATTGTTTTAAAACTATTGCTGATTGCGTTTTAAGCCACCAAGCTGTATACAAAATATTTAAAGCTGACTTGTGCACCTCATCTTTAAAATGATTACTTTTTATGGCTTGTTCTAATTTCACCACACAAATGTATGTACATACATGTAATTTTACAAATTTTATTTTATTTTTTTAGTTATATAAGATACTTGTGCATTGGGTATTTATTTGCAATTACCTAAGGAAGCCTATTTTTGAAATGCAGAAATTTTTTTAACCTGTTTATACTATTTTGTATAAACAGTAAAAAGCTATTAACTTTGCTGCACATACAGAATAAGTTCTTCACGAAAAAAATTGGCAAAATGAAAGACGAGATGGATGTTTTGGAACAAACCATTGGTTCAGAATATAAATATGGCTTTGTTACAGACATTGAAACAGAAACTGTTCCCAAAGGGATTAATGAATCTATTGTCAGGCTCATATCAAAGAAAAAAAATGAACCGGAATGGATGTTGAATTGGCGTTTAAAAGCTTTTGCCCATTGGTTAAAAATGGAAGAACCTAAATGGCCCAATGTAAAATACCCGCCCATTAATTTTCAGGATATTATTTACTATGCAGCGCCAAAAAAGAAAAAAGCACTGAATGGTTTGGATGAAGTGGATCCTGAATTATTGAAAACTTTTGAAAAGTTAGGCATCTCCATTAGCGAACAAAAGCGTTTAACCGGTGTAGCTGTTGATGTGGTAATGGATAGTGTTTCAGTAGCCACTTCTTTTAAAAAGCAACTGGCTGAGGTAGGAATTATATTTTGCTCAATGAGTGAAGCTATTCAAAATCATCCGGAGTTGGTGCAAAAATATATTGGATCAGTAGTGCCCATGACGGATAATTATTTTGCTGCACTAAATAGTGCCGTATTTACCGATGGCTCTTTTTGTTATATCCCCAAAGGCGTGCGTTGTCCAATGGAGTTATCTACTTATTTTAGAATAAATACAGAAAATAGCGGCCAGTTTGAGCGAACATTAATTGTAGCAGAAGAAGAATCTTATGTAAGTTATTTGGAAGGCTGTACTGCGCCCAAGCGTGATGAAAATCAATTACATGCAGCTGTTGTTGAGTTGGTGGCGCATCGCAAAGCCGAAATTAAATATTCAACCGTACAAAACTGGTATCCAGGTGATGCCAATGGTGCGGGCGGTATTTATAATTTTGTTACCAAAAGAGGCATTTGTTTGGGAGAATATGCTAAAATATCTTGGTCGCAAGTAGAAACCGGCTCTGCCATTACATGGAAATACCCTAGTGTTATATTAAAGGGCGATTATTCTATTGGTGAATTTTATTCAGTAGCCCTAACCAATCATTTACAGCAAGCCGATACCGGTACTAAAATGATTCATTTGGGTAAAAATACCCGCAGTCGTATTGTATCGAAAGGTATATCGGCAGGTAAAAGTCAAAATAGTTATCGTGGGTTGGTAAAAGTGGGTAAAAATGCCATAAATGCTCGAAATTTTTCGCAATGTGATTCATTATTGTTGGGCGATCAATGCGGTGCACACACATTTCCTTACATTGAAGCCGCACACCCATCCGCCATTATTGAACACGAGGCTACAACCTCTAAAATTGGCGAAGACCAACTCTTTTATTGTCGCCAACGAGGTATTGATACTGAAACAGCCGTTGCATTAATTGTTACAGGTTTTGCCAAAGAAGTAATGAACCAGTTGCCTATGGAGTTTGCTGTTGAAGCACAAAAACTGTTGGCTATTAGTTTAGAAGGTAGTGTAGGATAAAATAATTTTTTTTCAATAATTACATTTAAATAATATGTTATCAATTCAAAACATTCACGCTAATATTGAAGGTAAAGAAATTTTAAAAGGCATTAATCTGGATATACAACCTGGTGAAATTCATGCCATTATGGGCCCAAATGGATCTGGCAAAAGTACACTGGCTTCGGTATTGGCCGGAAGAGAAGAGTACGAAGTAACTGAAGGTTCTATTGATTTTTTAGGAAAAAATATGCTAGAATTGTCACCGGAAGAAAGAGCCAAGGAA